>NZ_QSIG01000052.1:0-19714 GCF_003468525.1 Prevotella sp. AM34-19LB
ATTCTATGTCTTCATTCAAGTCACTGATGACCAACATTTATCTGGTGAGACGAATTTTTAAAGCATGCGGGTACATCCCGAACCGAACTTTAATTAGCAAGATTTTCAAGGATCTCTCGTGCTTACAGCGTATAGCTGCTTAGCACATTATTGAATTATTAACGAACTATTGATAATATAAATACCGATAAAAGAAAATAGTATCTGATAAAATCGGAGACCAACTGTCCCCTAAGGGTGTATTCCCTTATAGCACTCCTGGCATTTGCTTGTTCCAGCAAAAATATGTTAGCGCAAACAAATTCTGACGTCCTCTACTAAGGAATGAGCGACAAAGAACTTAATTTACTAACCATCATCAATTTAGAATTATGGGTAGATTTATCATCAAGCTCGTGCGCTTGATTCTGAAGTATGGGCGATTCAGCCTTGTTTGCGTGGTCATTCAATTGAATGGCAACAGCAAGTATATTGAGTATATGAACAACGATTTTAAGGAGGAGAAGCCATGCTTGGAGAAGGAAGAACCATAAACGTAACGGGCAATGCCTGTTATATAGAGTATGTGGAGAATTGCTATGTGAATGGTATCGCCAAAAAGAAGAACGATGACGATCCTGCGGCACGTATGTCGGATGAACTGAAGGGAGAGAGGGGACTGGCAGTCTTGAAAAATCTGCAGAAACATGGGCTGCTCGATGAGGACTTCTACCTCTGGGACTGTCCAACTCTGAGTCTGCGGTCCTTGCCTATCAGATAGCCATAACGCTGGGTATCAATGAGATGTGGAAGGTGTTCTCTGATCTCTGGAATATTACTCCCAATGCCCTGAGAGCTGCTTATAACAGAGGAATGGAGCAGAAGAAGACGATGAAATTCCTGGATGAAATAACCCCTTTACTGAACGATAGTACTAGTACGCGTACATAGTACGTACTAGGTAAGTATAAAAAAATCACCGTACCTTTGCACCCGTAATCAGACAAGTAAAGTCTGGTTGCGGGCGTTTTTTGTTTATAGGAATCCGGTACCGTTCCTGAAACTGAAATTTGGCGAATATCTCGCAGTCCAACCCTTTAACATGATATATTGATATGTTAGGAAAAGCTTATGTGTTTTATCATCCGCAGTATGGCGGATTGAGAGTGGTGAACAACGACGAGGGGTTGTTCTTTTGCATTGAGGACCTGGTGGCCATCACCGATATCGGCAGAGATACATTGTTCCCGGTATTAGCCGACACGGAGGGGGAAGTGGTCGAAATGTGTGTGGAAGAGCAAACAAAAAAGGTACCGAAGGATTTTAAACAACGTTTGTTCTTCGGTGAATTCTTTGGCCATGCTGACAAGGTGAACCGAAATTGTAGATTAGCATGGAGAAATATGATATTCGTAGATTCTCAGGTGGTGAAAGATATGACGATAGGCTGTTCGAAAGATCCTGAGCGTAAGTTGTTTTACAAGTGGGTCAAGGATTATATCCAGCCTGTGATGGAGGACGAGGATAGATGTTGGCGTCATGAATGTGTCATGATGAAAAGAATCTGTTATGACCCTCTAGAAAAGCCGATTGACATCCGATATGCTGCCGACGGCCTGTATATCAACGGTATGAGAATCAACTGACATTATTCATCTTATAAATAAGTTATTACAATCATGAAACAAGCAGCAAAGAAACAGCTCCTCAACGCCCAGAAGGTGGACGGAGCCATCATCAGTGAGGAAAACGGTACCATCGCCTTCCGCAAGGCGCCATGGAACGATGCCGAGGTTATCTGCGAACAGCCTAAGGTGATACCGGGCAGAATGGTATGCTCTGGCGAGAAGGGAGGCGATGAGTTCGACTTCAAACCTTACGAGCGTACGGGCGAGAAAATCTTCGAGGAAATTTTCAAGACCAACCACGCCGTGGTGCGCACCACCAAGCGCACGGTGCAGGTGAACTATACCTTCAGCCGAGACCTGGACAAGCAGGACATGCTGCGTTACCTCAAGGCAGAGCACAAGGAGCTGGTTGCCGGATTCAAGGAGGCGGACATCAAGGGGTAATGTATCATTCAATATTTTGAAAAAATGGAACATATTATAGCATATAATCCGTACAAGAATGGCAATAAGGGGAGCGTAAGCTCCCAGCCACTCTCGGTCTATGACAAGACCATCGCTTATCCCTGGATGGCAGACCTGGTAGCTGCCATCCGTGGGGGTAACGACGAACTGAAGAAGCAGCTGCCTTTCCGCTGCGCTCACTACTACCAGTTCCGGGACAACAGACGCTCGCAGAAG
This sequence comes from Prevotella sp. AM34-19LB, assembly GCF_003468525.1. Lineage (NCBI taxonomy): Bacteria > Pseudomonadati > Bacteroidota > Bacteroidia > Bacteroidales > Prevotellaceae > Prevotella > Prevotella sp. AM34-19LB. Next base: position 2,289 of record NZ_QSIG01000052.1, read on the forward strand.
AACGCCGTGCCCGAAAGCTTTCTCTTTCAGACCACCATCGATGTGGACGATAAGAAATATGTGGACAAGGCGATAGAGAAGGCACGTGAACTGAACTGCAGCGACACCATCTGGAAGGGCGCCCTGCTGCACCTGGAGTACTCTGCCCGCAAGAAGCTGCACATCAACATCCGCATGCCCGTGGGCATGACTATCGAGGAGACGCAGCGAGCCTATTGCGAGGCGCTGGGCGTGCCCTACGACGAGAGCTGCATCACGCCTGAGCGCATGCTCTTCGTCACCGACAAGGAGTCAGAAATCTATCGCTCGCCCCATTGGTACGAGGTGCTGCCACAGGAAGAGCTGAAGAAGCGCAGACAAGCCTACCTGGACCGTGGGCTTACCATCGACGGCAGAAACCCAAACGGCTCTGACAGCCATCACGCAGTTTCTGTTGGCTCTGCTATTCAGCCTGCCCAACCTTGTGATAGCAATGCTGCTCATGCTGCTCATCTCAGCCCTGCTGGAACTCCTCAGGATGCTGTCGCAGTGGCAACCGGCAAGAACCTCGCAGCCTTCGACCTCTTCCGCAATGCGGCTGGACTGAAGGACGTAGATATCAACTCCCAAGGCTCGCGCCACTCATCGCTCCTGGCGATTATGAGCGCAGGCGCATCGAGAGTGATGCCCGAAGAGGAACTGAAGGCGGTGGTGGCGCAGAAGATGCCTGCCTTCTCGCAGGAACGTGACTGCCAGCAGCTCATTCACGACTTCTATGCGAAATATGGAGACAGTTCGAAGCCGATGTCGCAAGCCGTGATCCGCATCAATGCCCAGGCAGAGAAGTCCTCCCAGAAGGATGACGTATCGTTCAAGACCATGAGTTCCGAGGACGGCACGGATTCCAATGCGGAAGATGATAAAATCGCTCCGCCTCCGATGCCCGAACATCTCCCAAAACTCGTGGAGCTGCTGCTATCGAAGACCCCGGACATCTACAAGCCTGCCGTGGCTCACGCCATCTTCCCGCCACTTGCCACACACCTCTGCAAAACCACCTTTAAATATATTGACAATGTGGAGCACGAGGCTACCCTGATGTGCTGTCTGCTGGCGGGCACGGGCGCAGGCAAGAACTGTGTGCAGATGCCTATCAACATGATTATGGAGGACATCAGAAAGCGCGACCGTGAGAACCTGAACCGGGAGAAGGAATGGAAAGACGAGGTGACCCGCAAGGGCGCCAACAAGGATAAGCGCAAGCGTCCGGAAAACCTCATCATCCAGGAGATAGACGCCGATATGACCAATCCGGCATTCGTGATGCGTACGGCTGAGGCTCAGGGGCATTTCCTCTATACATCGCTCAACGAGATAGACCAGTTCGACGCCCTCAAGGGGCAGGGCAACCAGCAGTTCAAGATCATGTGCCTTGCCTTTGACCCTGGCAACCAATATGGTCAGACGCGCGTGGGCACATCGAGCGTCACCGAGCGCATCACCATCCGGTTCAACTGGAATGCATCGACCACCATCCAGCTGGGGCAGCGATATTTCTCCAAGGTGCTCACCGACGGACCTATCAGCCGCATCAACTTCTGTACCATCCCGGAGCGTGAAATCGGTGCCGAAATGCCAGTTTACGGCGAATACGACGATGCCTTCAGAGAAGCACTCAAACCGTACATAGAGAATCTGTGCAAGGCATCGGGTAGGATAGACTGCGCTGAGGCTTTCGCCCTGGCAGAAAAGTTGAAGGAAGAGAACGCCGACTTTTCGCGCATGTCGCAAAACAGGGTGTTCGAGAATCTCTCCTTCCGTGGCAACGTAATAGCCTTCCTCAAGGCTTGCGTGCTGTACGTGGCAAACGGCTGCAAATGGGAACCCGAAATAGAAGAGTTCATCAGATGGAGCGAGAGCTACGACCTATGGTGCAAGATGATTTTCTTTGGCGCAGGCATAGCAAGGCTAATGAGGTAGGAGAGAAATCGAACAAGCGAGGACCTACCAACCTGCTGCAGCAATTGCCCGACAACTTCTCCTACACGCAGGCTGAGATGGTGCGCCTGCAGAACGACTTCGGCAAGAAGGGCACGGCGATGATGCTGAGAAACTGGGTGAACCGCCATTACATCGAGAAAATTCCTCCGAAGGGAGCAAATGCCGACGGAGCTGACGGAAAGCAAGGCGGGAAGGTATTCAGTATTCAGTTATTCAGTTTTAAGAAGCTATTATATCGTTCCGACGGACTCGACCTGAGAGGTTTCAATGTTTAATAGTTTCAAAAAAACTTAACAATTAATATTCAGACAAATGGAAATAGTATTAAAGCGTATAGCTAAAAGAGGAACTTATACCATAGGCAGACTCTATCTGCTGGCCGATGCGAGTGTAAAGCGTAACTCGCTGCCTGGCAAGAAGATAGACGACAAGAGAAGATTGGTTCATACCTTTGACAGCCAGCTGCTGTCCAAGGATACATATCTCTGCGATACCATGGAGCCTACATGGCGCAATCTGTTGGGTATCAAGCTAAAGCCAAAGGAAGTGGATGCCCGCTATAGCCGCAAGAGCGGCGTGAAGGCACGTAAGGTACCTGGTCATACGGCCATTCCTGAGGGATCATATCCCGTGGTCATATCGTATTCGCCAAGATTCAAGCGTTGGCTTCCATTGCTGCTGGGCGTGCCGAATTTCGAGGGCATCCGCATCCATGCAGGCAATTATCCTGACGACACGCAAGGCTGCATCCTCGTTGGGGAGAACAAGTTCGAGGGCATGGTGGTGGACTCCCGCATCTGGCTGCAGCGGCTCATCAACGCCATGACAGCGGCTCGCGACCGAGGTGAAAGTATCTGGATAACCATCCAATAGGATAGGGAGTCATAACTTTTACCATAAAACAGATAGGGAACGCACTGCGTTCCCTATTTATACTTATATTACTTTCCGATGCCATGGATATTGCTAATGTTATTATAACAATAGTGATGACCACACATGGAAGGAAAATCCAAAGTAGTACTTTTCTTCTACTCGATTAGTTCATATTCTATGATTTCAGCAGCTTGATTTCTTCCTGGCTTAATCCCGTCATTTCCATGATAGTGGTATCATCCAATCCTTTAGACAACATTTTCTTTGCAATTTCCTGGGCTTTTTGGTAGCTGCCTTTTGCTTCACCCTGGGCTAGGCCTTTAGCTAGACCTTTAGCTTCACCTTCCTCCATTCCCTCCTCATATCTGTCTTTCAGGAGGGTCTTCTCTGTTCTTACTGTATCCCAGAATTTATCATAGGTACGGAGCTCAGTATCTGTGAAGGAGGTTACCTTGAGCTCTTCCAGCGCCTTGCTTATCTCGGGACACTCCAACAGGTCAGCAGGAACCTCTCTTGTATTGGAGTTAATCTCCGTGAGGAAGCGGAGCCATAATACGCTCATTCGCTTTTCAAGGAAAGTATGAGGTGTAAACTTCGGCAATTCAATAAAGGTGAAGTGCAGACCTTCTATCACTTTCTTCGTGTCTCTGTCGTGAACGATGCGGTAATTGTGGATGAAGCAATCGGGCATATCTTTCTCGAATATTTCATTCACGAGGTTCAGGGAATACACGGGCTTCAATATACTATAATCTTCATTTTTCTGGAGTTGCGTTACATAAAGCTTGGAAGCATTGAAGAGTACTCGCTGCATAAAAGCATTGCTCCATTCCATCTGCATTTCAACACAGAACTTCCTGCCGGAAACATCCTGGCACAGTACATCTACGATCGTGTTTTTCCGTCCATAAAGTTCTGGTACAAGCTCTGTCGGCAAATATTTAATCTCCACTATCTGCTCCTCATCGGAAAGGGGCAGGAGGGAGTTGAGCAAACTGATGAGCAGATCAGGATGCTTTGCAAATATTTTCTTGAAGGTCAAATCTGCCTTCGGATCTAGATACATCATATTTTCTTCTCCTTATCATTTTATCCTTATTTGTTCCGAGATATTCGGCTTTCTTCTAAGTCTGCTGCAAAGTTAATACTTTTATTTTTATAATACAAGAAAAATAAGGGTAAATTCTCTCTTTCTTGTATTCTTAGTCATAAAAACTCCGATGGATCTGTAATACCGATAGGAGGGTGCGTTTCTGGCGGGACCGTCTAGCGGTAGATGTGGACGAGGGACAGAGGGTAGGTTAATGACTTACCCTTTATTTTTGTATTGGAAATCTTAGTTTGAGATATAGAAATACTGCAAAATTGTAGGGAAAGTTTTGTTTTCTCAAATATTATGTATATCTTTGCGGTGTAAAAGTTATATTTAATATGGAAGAAAATAATAATTTAGGAGAATTTTCAAATTTTATGCTTTACTCTTCTGGTGAGAGTAAGGTAAGTGTTCAAGTGTTGATAGACAAACAACACAATACAATTTGGGCTACTCAGAAGAGTATAGCTGAATTATTTGATGTTAATAAGTCTTCAGTGAGCAGGCATATATCAAACATCTATAAGGAAGGTGAATTAAATAAAGATATGACGGTTGCAAAAATTGCAACTGTCGTAAACAGAGGTGTAAGAGGCTCTGTTACAGAGAATATTGATTACTACAATTTAGATGTTATTATAAGTGTAGGTTATCGCATTAGCAACTATAAGGCTACTCAATTCCGTATTTGGGCAACAAAGGTATTGAAAGAGTACATGGTTAAGGGCTTTGCGCTTGATGATGAGAGACTTAAACAAGGTCAAGGTATCTTTGGCAAGGACTTCTTTAAAGAATTGTTGGAGCGTATCAGAGAGATACGTGCTTCTGAAAGAATGTTCTATGAGAAGATTACTGATATATTCCGCGATTGTAGTGAAGACTACGATCCTAAGTCACCTATATCTCGAAAGTTCTATTCTGCTATGCAGAATAAGTTTCATTATGCAATACACCAACATACTGCATCTGAAATTATTAGAGAACGTGCTGATTCTACAAAACCACACATGGGGCTTACAAGTTGGAAACATCAAAAGACAGGCGGAAAGGTCTACAAGTCTGATGCTATCATAGCGAAGAACTACTTGCAAGAAGGCGAAATTACAGCTCTCAATAAGTTGGTAAATATGTTCCTTGATTATGCAGAACGTATGGCAGAGAAAAGAACTGGCTCTTACAAAATGGAGGATTGGGCAAAACGTTTGGATATGTTTCTTAACTTCAACGAATACCCTATCTTGGAAAACTCTGGTAAGGTAAGCCGTGAAGTAGCAAAGCGTTTTGCAGAGACAGAATATAGTAAATTCCGTGTTATACAAGATAGAGAATATAAGTCAGACTTTAACAAGCTAATTGATGCAAGTATTAATGGCTTACCAAAAGAAGATATAGACAAGGATAAGAAAAAGGATAATAATGATGAGAATAATGATAAAAATGAAGATAAGAAAAATCCTCCAGAATAATATATAACTTTTACAAAGAAAGAGGATGTAAAGAAGGGAGTGTTGTTTAGCACTCCCTTTTCTTTTACTCATTAACCTTCCAGTAGATTTTACCCCACATTCTTACAAAAGCATAAGGTTTTACTCGCTTAGGAAGGTTAGATACATACTTTTCGACCATTCGGGTTTCACTAGGCGAAAAATCGCCATACATTACAAAAATTGACATGATATTTATCTTTTTTAATTATGCACTCCACTATTAGAATGCAATGCAAAGATAATCAATGTTTGCCGTTTTAAAATTTGGATTATACAATGTCTCCCAAGTACCAAGAAATTCAATGGGTAGAACGAATTCTTATCCAATTCTTGATAATATAAGTTGATAACATTTTTATAAGCAGTTGATAACATATTAGTAACCCACTTCGATTTAACATTTCTAAAGAAAAGCCGAACGAACTATGTATCAGCTTATTGTAGAGATTGCCACGTAAATGATCCTACGACACGTCTATATTCCGATGTTATCAATCTGTTATCAGCCAATAAATGCAAAAACGGACATAACTACCTAATCAATAGGAAGTTATATCCGTTCAGCTTCTAGAAATTTAAGCTGTGATTATGCCTTATTTTCTTAATTTGGTACACCCTTAGGGATTCGAACCCTAGACCCACTGATTAAGAGTCAGTTGCTCTACCAACTGAGCTAAGGGTGCAACACTTAATTACCTGAATGATAATCTTTTCATCTTGTAAAAGTGATTCCGCAAGGATTCAAACCTTGAACCTCTTGATCCGTAGTCAAGTGCTCTATTCAGTTGAGCTACGGAACCATTTTCTAGATTACTTTTATTGTACACCCTTAGGGATTCGAACCCTAGACCCACTGATTAAGAGTCAGTTGCTCTACCAACTGAGCTAAGGGTGCAACAATCTGTATTGCTTGCAAACTCAATAGAAGTGATTCCGCAAGGATTCAAACCTTGAACCTCTTGATCCGTAGTCAAGTGCTCTATTCAGTTGAGCTACGGAACCATTTTCTTTAGCTTTTTCAAGTTGTACACCCTTAGGGATTCGAACCCTAGACCCACTGATTAAGAGTCAGTTGCTCTACCAACTGAGCTAAGGGTGCATCTTCTTGATAGCCTCATTTCTGAATTGCGAGTGCAAAGGTACTACAAATATTTGATTCCACCAAATTTTTCTGCAGTTTTTTTCAATTTTCTGCAATTTTTTTCTTGTAGAAGGTTCCCAACGTATGCTTTACACCCCGCTGATTGATGCTGCAAAGACGATAGGTTCCACTGCTTAACCTACTGATATCTATCAGATTGTGTTCGCTCACAAGGTGCTCCACAGCCGTACCTTGCAGGGTTTCGACCAGAAAGACGTTTGTATCCAACTTTTTGGCGATTTCCGGCAAATGTACGTTTTTAGCATCACAGCGCAACATCCTGGCGGCACCCCAGGCGGTCAACTTTTTGCTGAAATCCCGACTGTTTTCCTGGGTAGCGCCACTTTCTATGCCATATCCGTCCATTGAAGTAACGGCAAAATAGAGCGGCTGGTCGTCATCTTCCGACTTCAAGAGCAGTTCGTTGCCCAGATGTCGAGCCGCAATGAGGTTTCTGGCATCTGTAACATCCACGGGATAATTTCTGCTCGCATATACATTATTATATATATAGGGAGTAGGAATCGCAGAACCATCGGTATATTCTGACGGATTATTCCATGAAATCTGAACATTTCCCTTTTCGCTTCTTACGCTGAGAGCCTGTGGCTGCTGTGGCTGTCGGTTGCTTGCCCAGGTCATCGGAGGTACGAGCGATGGATATTCGTTGAATCTCTCTGTGAAATCGAGGATGCCCTGCTTGTTATCCAACAGGAACTTGTTTCGGAAGAAGCAGTATCCCATTCCCATGCTGCGGGTGAGGTACATTTCGGGTGTCACGTCATCAATCTTCCATTTTCCTTCTTTCGGGTCGAGGAAGTAGATGCCGAGTCCAGGCACCACGATCTTGCCGTGGCTCTGCTCCTGCCAGTCGATGGCGAAAGGATAGAAGTTCTCGCCACGGAAGTACATCATCGGGAAGAGTTCGTCCATCAGTCCGTCGCGCAGCCATCCCTGTGCATCCTGGCAAACCTTGGTGTTGGCATTCCATCCGTGACTCCAGTAACGGCTCAGGTCATCGTATTTGCCCACCGGCGAGCAGCTCATCTTGACCCAAGGCTTTTCCGACTTCACTGCGTTGTGGATCTTCTCCACGATGCGGGTGATGTAGTTTCTTCCCTGGTCACGGCTCACTTTGATTTTCCAGGTTTCCGGGTATCGGATATAGTCGAGGTGGATGCCATCCACATGATATCGGTGGGTAATCTCGCGGCAGATTCCGGCAAGGTAATCACCGGTGCGGCTGTCTTCCGGATTCATATATCCATCGGCACCTATCTTTCTGATGAGTCCCGGGAATTTCTTCCGGAGGCTCTTGCATCCCAGTGCCTCCCATTTACCTACAGGGATGGTAACCACCCAGGCGTGGAGCTCCATGCCGCGCTTGTGGCATTCGTCGATGGCAAACTGCAGGGCATCGTAGCCCGGTGTCTTTCCCGGGAATCCCGAGAGGCATCCATCCCAAGGTTCGTAATCGGAAGGATAGATCATGGTGCCACGGATGCGGGTCTGGATGAGTACGGTGTTGATCTTTGCCTGCTGCAGGCGGTCGAGAATCTGACAGAGTTCCTGCTGCTGCTTCTTGGCCGAGTAGGGCGACTGGGAGTAGGAGTGAGGCCAGTCGATTCCGCCGATGGTGGTGAGCCATACGGCTCTTACCTCGTGCTTGGGCGCCAGACTGTTGTATATGATGCTGGCCCCCGGCAGTATCTGCTTCTTTTCAGGAATATTGCGAGCCTGTGCAGGTAAAATACTGCCTAAAAACATTAAAAATGTATATAATTTCTTCATATTCTTTCAATTTGGCAACAAAGATACGGATAATTTTTCGTATTTCAAATAAAAATGTTACTTTTGCGGTGCAATTCGTATGAAAAAGTGCGATTAGGCTCAAAAAGAAGAGAGAATTCAAAAAAACAATAAAAGAAAATGGTCAGTTTCATCATTAGTTTGGCAGCCCTGGTATTGGGCTACTTCCTTTATGGAAAATTTGTGGCGCATGTATTCGGTCCTGACGACCGTCCTACGCCAGCAGTGGCAAAAGCCGACGGAGTTGACTTTATGGTGCTGCCTAGTTGGAAAATCTTTATGATTCAGTTCCTGAATATTGCCGGTACTGGACCGATTTTTGGAGCCATCATGGGTGCCTGGTATGGACCGGTGGCTTATCTGTGGATTGTGTTTGGCTGCATCTTTGCCGGTGCCATGCACGATTATATGAGTGGTATGCTCAGTATCCGCCATGATGGTGCCGGACTGCCGGAGCTGGTGGGCAAGTATCTGGGCGGCAACACCAAGAAGGTGATGCTCGTGTTCTCAGTACTGCTGCTGATGATGGTGGGTGCCGTGTTTGTATATAGTCCTGCCATTATTCTAGGTGGCATCTGCAGTTCTGGCTCGTTTGTGGGAGGTAAGATGTTCTGGATTATCCTCATCTTCATCTACTACATCATCGCCACGCTTCTGCCTATCGACAAGATTATCGGAAAGATATATCCTCTCTTTGCCTTTTCGCTGCTTTTCATGGCAGGTGCGCTGATGATAGGACTGTTCATCAAGTGGCCAGCCTTGCCTGAGTTGTGGAGCAATCTGGCTTCCTGCAATCTCAACGAGAATCCGGCGTGGCTGGGTACGGAACCGTTCGTCCAGAAGAGTCCTATCTTCCCATGTCTCTTCATTACCATCGCCTGTGGAGCCATCAGTGGCTTCCATGCTACCCAGAGCCCGTTGATGGCTCGCTGCATGAAGAGTGAGAAGCTGGGCCGCCCTGTATTCTATGGTGCGATGATTACCGAGGGAGTGGTAGCGCTGATATGGGCTACGGTTTCCATGTACTTCTTCTATTATGGAGGATGGCGTGAATGCGTGAGTCCAGAGGTGGCTCAGCAGTTCATCGCTCAGGTGGATGGCGGAAAGTCGCTCATTCAGAACTTTGATGCTCCTACCGTGGTGAAGATAGTCTGCTCCAGCTGGTTGGGTGTGGCTGGTGGAGTGCTTGCCCTGCTGGGAGTAGTGGCTGCGCCTATCACCAGTGGCGATACGGCTCTGCGCAGTGCCCGACTCATCATAGCCGAGGCTATCGGACTGGAACAGCGTGCAATGCGTCGCCGTCTCTATATCTGCGTACCTCTGTTTGCCGTTACGATGGGCATCCTGGTGTGGCAGATGGAGAATCCTGATGGATTCAATGTCATCTGGCAATACTTCGGATGGGCTAACCAGACGCTGGCGGTCTTCACACTCTGGACTTTGACCGTGTATCTGGTACAGCGCAAGAAGCCGTTCATCATCACCCTGGTGCCAGCCTTACTGATGACGGTGGTATGTTCTACCTTCCTGCTTCTCTCGCCGATGGCTCTGGCATTGAGCGAGCCGGTGGCTTATACGGGTAGTGTCATCGTCCTGGTGGTAGCGCTGGTCTGGTTCTTTGCCTGGTACAAGCAGAATATGAAAATTAATAATAGCAACACATAAAAATTACGTATGAAAAAAATAGTTTTGGCAGCAGCAGCTCTTCTGGTAAGTTTGGGGGCTAATGCTCAGTTTGAAAGTGGAAAGCAGTATTGCGGCGCGTCGCTCACGGGTCTCAATCTCAGTTATAATGGCAGTCAGGACTTGAACTTCGGTGTTCAGGCAAAGGCAGGTTATTTTGTAGAAGATGACTGGATGCTTCTGGGTCATGTCGAATATACTCATTCGGGTCAGGATGGCGTGAAGGATTACTTTTCTGCCGGAGCTCAGGCAGATATTATATCGAGCAGAATGGATTGTATCTCGGCTTTGGTGCAAGGTGGCTCATTCGGGCAGCTACAATGACTTCATGCCGGGTGTGGAGGTAGGCTATGCCTACTTTGTCAGCAAGCAGGTAACCATTGAACCAGCTATCTACTATGATCAGAGCTTCAAGAAGCATACTGATTATTCTACAATAGGTTTCAAGGTGGGAATCGGTATTTATCTCTAGTGTGATGGTGCAGCAATATTCTTCTGCATTATTGGAAAAGGCAGTGGGGGAGTTTTCCAAGCTGCCGGGTATAGGGCGCAAGACAGCTTTGCGCCTTGTGCTTTTTATGCTCCGTAGGGAGGATGGGGATGTGGATCAGTTTGTGGATGCCATCGCCCGGATGAAGCGCGAGGTGAAGTACTGTCGTGTGTGCCATAATATCAGTGATACCGAGGTGTGTCCCATCTGTTCCGATCCCCGACGCGATGCCTCTATCATCTGCGTGGTGGAGAATGTGCAGGATGTGCTGGCAGTGGAGAATACCCAGCAGTTTCATGGATTGTATCATGTGCTGGGTGGTATCATCTCGCCGATGGATGGTGTTGGACCTGCCGACCTGGAGATTGATTCTCTGGTGCAGCGTGTGGCTGCGGGAGGAGTAAAGGAGGTGATTCTTGCCCTGAGCAGTACGATGGAGGGTGATACCACCAATTTCTATATCTCGCGCAAGCTTGCCGATTATCCCGTGAAGCTCTCTGTCATAGCCCGAGGCATCTCCGTGGGAGATGAACTGGAATATACTGATGAAGTGACACTGGGTAGAAGTATCCTGAACAGAACACCATTTAATCAATAGAAATAAATGAATATCAAACAAGTACAACGAATATTGATGACCAACTTCCTCTTTATGCTGTTGGTGGCTTTTCTGCTGGTGGTTCTCTATGAAACGGAGATACTGACCGCCAATGATATCGCTGCCAACCAGACGATGATGTTCGGCATCCTGGTAGTGATGGAGCTTACCACCATCCTGGTGATTCCGATGGCGCTGAAGCTGTTTAGTCTGAAGGTAATCCGTCGCAAACTGTTGGCAGAAAAGGGCGATGCTCTGCTTTTCTGGGGCACTACCCGCATCAACATGCTCTGTCTGCCAATGCTCATCAATACCTTTATGTATTATCAGACCATGTCGCCTGCATTCGGCTATATGGCAATCATCCTTGTGCTCTGTCTTTTCTTCGTTTATCCATCTATAGGCAGATGTATCGAGGAAACCAGTGAGGAAGGTGAATAAGAGGTAGTTTTATAGTTAACAGTTAATAGTTAAGATAGACATTGAAACTCTCGGTTATCATAGTAAGCTATAACGTGAAGTATTATCTCGACCAATGCATCCGCTCGGTGCTCCGTGCCTTCGAAGTGATGCAGGGGGATGATGCTTCATCTTCTTCATCTTCCTCCGGAAAGAAGGATGTGGCAGAAATCATCGTGGTGGATAATCATTCTTCCGATGGATCGCTGGAGTATCTGAAGCGCCGCTATCCCCGTGAAGCATATCCGATGGTGCGGTTTGTGGGCTGTAACCACAATCTGGGTTTTGCCCGAGCTAACAATATCGCCATCCGTCAGAGCGAGGCGGAGTATGTACTCCTTCTGAATCCTGATACCATCGTGGGCGAGCAGGTACTCAGCGAATGCATCCGCTTTATGGATGCCCATCCCGATGCGGGAGCGGCAGGTGTGAGGATGCTGAATGCGGATGGCAGATGGGCGAGGGAGAGCAGGAGAGGATTGCCTACACCGATGGTTTCCTTCTTCAAGATGCTGGGATTCTGCAACCGATTGCCCAAACATCCACTGTTCGGACGCTATTATATGGGATTCCTGCCATGGGATCAGCCGAACCGGATAGAGGTGGTGAGTGGCGCTTTCTGCATGTTGCGCCGTAAAGCCCTAGATCGGGTGGGACTGTTGGATGAGGATTTCTTCATGTATGGAGAGGATATCGATCTTTCCTATCGCATATTGAAGGGCGGCTATCATAACTATTTTCTGCCTTTGGATATCCTGCATTATAAGGGAGAGAGCACGCAGAAATCCAGTTTCCGCTATGTACATGTCTTCTATGAGGCGATGCTCATCTTCTTCCGCAAGCATTATGCGGGTATGTCGCTACTCTTGAGTCTTCCTATCCGGACTGCCATCTATGCCAGTGCTTCCGTAGCGCTGGTCAGGATGCTGATGGCGAGAATGAGAAAGAGTTTGGGGTTCTTTACGCCTTCTGTGGTGGATGAATCGGAGTATCTGCTGTTTGATGCCGACAAGATGAGTTACGGTGAAATTCTGCATCAGCTTTCGCTCCGGGCGGATGAGCCTGACAAGCTGGCTATCTATACCCAGGAGATAGGGAAGGTGATAACGGAAGGGGATGTGATGGATATGGATGAAATGCATAATATATATAAGGTACGAGCGTACATTATATAATATGCGCTCATATAATTGGTAGATTAGGACGTATAATAGGAAAATATTTATTTTGGAGGAAGATGGAAGATAAGAAGATTCATTTAAGGGCTTTGGAACCGGAAGATCTGGATTTTCTCTATGAAATGGAGAATGATGAAAGTCTCTGGGAGATGGGGTGCACCAATGTGCCGTACTCCCGACAGGTGTTGCTCGACTATATTACTACAGCAACGGCAGATATCTATACCGATAAACAGGTTCGCCTGATTGTGGAAAATGAGCAGCAGGAAGCTGTGGGCATCATCGATCTGATGAATTTCGACCCGCGGAATCAGCGTGCAGAGCTGGGAATTGTTATCAAAAAGGAACATCAGCATCAGGGCTTGGCACAGTTGGCTATCCGTCTTTTGATGCAGTATGCATCAAATGTGCTGCATTTGCATCAGATTTATGCCATTGTGGCGGAAAGTAACCAAAATGCAGTGAAAATGCTTGAAGTAGTTGGCTTTCAAGGTGATAAATTACTGAAAGGATGGCTGAAGAAGGGCAGAGGATATGAGGACGCATATTTTTTTCAATCTTTTTTGTAAGAAAATAGCGGAAAAATTTGGTGGATTCAAAAAAATGTAGTACCTTTGCACTCGCAAATGAGAAATGCGCTATAAGCGGTTAAGTTAATATCTTAATTTGGTGCGTTAGTTCAGTTGGTTAGAATGCCTGCCTGTCACGCAGGAGGTCACGAGTTCGAGTCTCGTACGCACCGCTGAAACCTTCGGGAAGTGATTCTCGAAGGTTTTTGTTTTTTATACCCTCTGGTCTTCTCCAGTCTTCACTCTTAGTTTTTCACTCTCCACTCTTCATTCTTAGTTTTTCACCCTTCGTTTTTCACCCTTCAGTTTCTTTCTGTATGTTATTTCTTTGTTAAGTTATGAAAATAATTTTGTTATTTCCTTAAATTACTGTACCTTTGCAACGTAAATAAAGATATAAGAGAAAAAATGATTATCATCATCACAATTCTAGCATACTTCTGCGTACTGTTGCTCTTCAGCCACATCACTGCACGACGTACCAGTAGCAATGAAACTTTCTATAGGGCGAACAGACGTTCGCCATGGTATATGGTGGCTTTCGGAATGGTGGGCGCCTCTATTTCGGGCATCACCTTCGTGAGTGTGCCGGGTATGGTGATGAAGACTGATATGACCTATCTGCAGATGTGCATCGGCTTTATCCTGGGCTACTTCCTGGTAGGTTTTCTCCTGCTGCCTATCTACTATCGGTATAATCTCACCACCATCTACAGCTATCTGCAGCAGCGGTTGGGCGAACGTTCCTACAAGACGGGTGCTTCGTTCTTTCTGTTGTCGAAGATGACGGGAGCGGCAGTCCGCTTTTTCGTGGTCTGCATTCTGTTACAGCGGTTCGTGCTCGATGGAGTGGGAGTTCCGTTCTGGGTGACGGTACCTATGATGGTGATGCTCATCTGGCTCTATACCCGCAAGGGTGGCATCAAGACGCTGGTGTGGACGGATTCCTTCCAGACAACCTGCATGTTTGCTGCGCTCATCCTGATTATCTATCATGTGGTGGCAGCCTTGGGAATGACGCCATCTGAGGCTATCACGGCAATCGTCCACGACAGTCATTCGCGCATCTTCGTCTTTGACGACTGGATGTCGAAGCAGAATTTCTGGAAACAGTTCCTGAGCGGCGTGTTCGTGGTAATCGTGATGACGGGATTAGATCAGGATATGATGCAGAAGAATCTTACCTGCAAGTCGCTTCGTGAGGCTCAGAAGGATGTCTGTACCTATGGTTTCGCCTTTGTGCCTGCCAATCTGCTTTTCCTGAGTCTGGGTGTGTTGCTGATGATGCTGGCACAGAAGCAGGGCGTAGCGCTGCCGCAGGCTCCGGATGATCTGTTGCCGATGTTCGCAGCTTCGGGAGTGATGGGAACCCTGGTAGTGGTACTGTTTACCATCGGCATCGTGGCGGCGAGCTTTTCGAGTGCCGATTCAGCATTGACCGCGATTACTACGAGTCTGTGCGTGGATATTCTGGGCAAGAAGGATGATGTGAAGCTTCGCAAGCGTATGCATCTGCTGGTGGCTTTCGTCTTCATGCTCTTCATCATCGCTTTCAAGGCGATTAATTCCACGAGCGTGATAGATGCCATCTACATCCTCTGCTCTTATACTTACGGTCCGCTGCTGGGCTTGTTTGCCTTCAGTCTGCTCACCAAGCGTCAGGTAAACGACCGCTGGTCGCCATGGGTCTGCCTCGCCAGTCCGCTCATCTGCTTCGCCATCGATACCTTACCTCGCAGTTTACGGGTTATAAGTTCGGCTATGAGCTTCTGATGCTGAATGGTGCCCTGACATTTGCAGGTCTCACCCTTATAAAAAAAGAAACAGTTAAATACAAACAATAATGAAAACAAAAGTATTATTCGCAGCATTGTTGCTCAGTGCAACAACAGCTTTTGCCCAGCAGGAGAAGTTGGGTTCCGGTATTGACAAGGCCAATATGGACTTGACTATCAAGCCGGGTAATGATTTCTATCGCTATGCCGCAGGCAACTGGATGAAGAATCATCCACTCGACGCCGAGCATACCGACAATGGTGCTTTCACCGACCTCTTTGAGCAGAACCAGAAGCGCATCCAGGACATCATCCTTGAGTATGCATCCAAGCCACAGCAGAAGGGTTCACTCGGACAGAAGATCGGTTCGCTCTACAACCTCCGTATGGACAGCGTTCGCCTGAACAAGGAGGGATGGGCACCTATCAAGCCAACTCTTGACCGCATTGCAGCCATCAAGGACCGCAGAGAGTATCAGCTCGTTACCGCTCAGCTCGATTTCCGTGGCGAGAGTACCATGATGTATGGCATCGGTGTGGGCGCCGACCTTCGTGATGCCGCTAACAACCTCGTTGAGGTAGGACAGAGTGGTCTTGGTCTTGGTGTACGCGATTACTATGTAAACGATGACGAGCAGACCAAGAAGATTCGTGATGCATACAAGGCTTATATGAAGAAACTCTTCCAGATGGTAGGCAACGACGAGGCTACCGCCCAGAAGAAGATGGAGGCAGTGATGGCTATAGAGACCCGCATCGCTAAGGCAAGCTATAGTCAGGTACAGCTCCGCGACATCGACAAGAACTATCACAAGATGACCTACAACCAGCTCGTGCTCGATTATCCTGGTATCGACTGGGGCAATGTGTTCCTGGCATCCGGTTTTCCTGCTTTCAAGGAAATTTGCGTGGGTCAGCCTGAACCAATCCACGAGGTTGAGAAGATTCTCGCAGAGACCTCTCTGGATGATCTGAAGACATACGCAGAGATCAAGGTGATTTCTGGTGCAACCAGCGTATTGAGCGATGATTTCCGTGCCGTATCCTTTGAGTTGAGCAAGGTAATGAGCGGTGTTCAGCAGGACCGTCCTCGCTGGAAGCGTGCCGTAAGTACCGTGAGCGGCGTGTTGGGTGAGGCTATCGGAAAGATTTATGTAGAGAAGTACTTCCCGGAGAGCAGCAAGAAGCGTATGCTCGAATTGGTTCACAATCTCCAGACCGCCCTTGCACAGCGTATCGACGAGGCTACCTGGATGAGTGCTGCTACCAAGGCACAGGCTAAGGACAAGCTGGAAAACTTCATCATCAAGATTGGTTATCCTGACAAGTGGAAGGATTATAGCGGATTGCAGGTAGATGACAGCCTCTCTCTCTACGAGAATATGGCCAATATCTCTGAGTTCTTTACCAAGGATGCCATCGCCCGCAAGGTGAACAAGCCGGTAGATAAGACTGAGTGGGGAATGACTCCTCAGACTATCAATGCTTATTATAACCCAACTACCAACGAGATCTGCTTCCCTGCAGCTATTCTCCAGCCTCCATTCTTCGACCCGACAGCCGATGATGCGATGAACTATGGTGGTATCGGTGGTGTAATCGGTCATGAGATGAGTCATGGCTTTGACGATCAGGGCAGCCAGTTTGACAAGACCGGTAATCAGCACAACTGGTGGACTGCTGCTGACAAGAAGAACTTCGAGTCTCGCACCAAGATCCTGGTTGACCATTTCAACAAGATTGAGTTGGCTGGCAAGAAGGTAAACGGCCAGATGACCCTGGGTGAGAACATCGGTGACAATGGTGGTTTGAACATCGCTTTCCGTGCACTTCAGAATGTGATGAAGACAGAGAAGTTGGGTGTGAAGGATGGATTTACTCCAGAACAGCGCTTCTTCTTGGCATGGGCACGTGTATGGGCAGGCAATGCCCGTCCTGAGTACCTGCAGTATCTGATGACCGTGGATGTTCACTCTCCAAACGAGGCTCGTGTGAACGGTGCCCTCCCAATGGTGGATTCATGGTATAAGGCATTCAACATCAAGAAGGGCGACAAGCTCTTTGTTCCTAAGAACAAGCGTGCACATATCTGGTAAAAACATGTGGGGTAAGGCATCCCCACACGCCCTGAAAGGGCAGAAGCTCCTAGGGGGGTGCCATAAGTCACATCCAATACGCCCTGAAAGGGCAAAAGCTCCTAGCCCAGGGCATCGCCTGGGTTAGATCCAGCAACAACAAAGTCGCCCTGAAAGGGGCAAAAGCTTTCTATTTTCAAAGCTTTTGCCCTT
>NZ_QSIG01000053.1:0-19553 GCF_003468525.1 Prevotella sp. AM34-19LB
GGCATCGCCCTGGGTATTTGTGGATGTAAACTTGTCGCCCTGAAAGGCAAAGCTTCAATTTCAAAGCTTTTGCCCTTTCAGGGCGACTTGTTTTTTTGCAAACATTACCCAGGCGATGCCCTGGCTAGGAGCTTTTGGGCTTTCAGCCCGTCCTCGGCTGCCATTATCTAGACTTATGACACACCCTCACTTCATCATTTATTTCGCATGAAAGGCAATCAGACCTTCCATCGGAGCACGCATGATCTTGACAATATGAAGATGATGCTCATCCTCCATCACATTTCTCAGGGGAGCTTCAAAATAATGAGCGATGCTTCCCACGAACCCTATCATCGGAATCCCCTCTCCCAAAGAAGAATCCCAGGCTTTCACGCCAGGTTCCAACTGCGAGATATCCTCCTGACTGGCTTTTACATACTGGATATAAGGTATGAGATTGTTCTCGTAAAAAGCATGGAAGTTACTCAATACCACCCGATACAGTGCCATCGCCTCATTCAGTTTATCACTGCCGTTCTCATATTTCTCTCCCTCTGCTATCTGCTCAGAAATAAAAGGACAGATGGAAGCCAGAAAACGGTTTGCCAACGGTTCACGATACACCTTGTTGATGATACCGGGATAATCCAGTCCTGACCACTCCAGAAACCTCTTCTTGATAGCCGAAGGCAGACTGCCCTTGAAGATACCATTCAGGAAAAGCTTGCCCAAGACGGCACCGCTACCTTCGTCACCCAGAATATACCCCAGAGGCGGCGTATTCATCACAATCTTCGTGCCATCATAGAGGCAACTGTTGGCACCCGTGCCCAGGATGCAGGCGATGCCAGGCTTGTTGCCGAAAAGCGCCCTTGCCGCACCCAGCATATCTCCTTCAGCTTCTACCTTGGCTCCAGGAAAAGCCTGCTGCAAGAGAGAGTTCATCCGGGGCTTCATCGCCTCGGTCACACCGCTGCCATAGAAATACACTTCCTGTGGTGATTCCGGCAAGATGAGTTCCGACTTCAGTATCTGAAGCACTTCGGCATCCTGCATGTGAATCGGATTGATGCCCTGCGTCTTGCAAGTCATCACTACTTGACCTTGTCCGTCTATCAACGACCAGTCGGTCTTGGTGCTGCCACTGTCTGCTATGAGTATGTTCATTGTCGTATTTTTTAAATGCACTGCAAATGTAATGATTTTCGGTGAAATATCGCAAAGAAAAGAAAAAAAAGATACTTCATCAAGCTGATAATCTTAAAAAACGCACATTATTCTTGGGTTTTTCACGATTTATTAATAACTTTGCACGCAAATAGAGATATAATTAAGGAAGAAATAACAATAAATACTATAATTATGGCAACATTCATTGCAGGACCATGCGTCATCGAGTCGATGGAACTACTGGATACAGTAGCTCAGGAACTCGTTCGCATCAACCAGAACTTAGGAACCAACATCATATTCAAGGCATCCTTCGATAAGGCCAACCGAACCAGCATCCACTCTTTCCGTGGTCCTGGTCTGGAGAAAGGTCTGCAGATGCTCAGCGATATCAAGTCGAAATACGGACTTCGCATCACCACCGATATCCACGAGAGCTATCAGGCTGAAGCTGCGGGCAAGGTATGCGATATCCTCCAGATACCAGCCTTCCTCTGCCGCCAGACCGACCTGCTCGTATCGGCTGCCAAGACCGGCAAGATTGTCAACATCAAGAAGGCTCAGTTCCTCAGCGGAAGAGATATGAAGTATCCGGTTGAGAAGGCTTTGGATAGCGGAGCCAGCGAAGTATGGCTCACCGAGCGTGGCAACTGCTTCGGCTACAACAATCTCGTGGTAGATTTCCGCAACATTCCGGATATGAAGGAGATTGTACCTAATGTCATTATGGATTGCACCCACAGCGTACAGCGGCCAAGTGCAGGCGATGGCAAGACCGTGGGCGACCGCAAGTTTGTACCAGCTATGGCAAAGGCAGCCAAGGCATTCGGTGCCACAGGCTACTTCTTCGAGGTGCATCCCGACCCAGACCAGGGCAAGAGTGATGCTGCCAACATGCTGGAATTAGCCAAGTTAGAATCTCTCATCCAGGAACTCCTGTAAGAGAATCTAATCATAAAGTTCAATGTTAAAAATTCAAAGTTCAAAGTAAATCATGGACGATAAGACAATAAGAAGTTATGGTGAACAGGCTCTGAGAGACGAGGCACAGGCCATCCTCGACCAGATCGCCTTATTGGACGATAATTTTGAGAAAGCCGTAGATATGATGTATCATTGCCAGGGCAAGATCATCGTTACGGGTGTGGGCAAGAGCGGACACGTGGGTGCCAAAATTGCAGCAACCCTCGCCTCTACAGGTACACCGGCTTTCTATATCAACCCGCTGGACGTATATCACGGCGACCTCGGTGTGATGACCGACAAGGACGTGGTGCTGGCACTGAGCAACAGTGGTCAGACCGACGAGCTGCTCCGCTTCATCCCGATGGTACTCCACATGAACGTGCCTATCATCTCCATAACGGGCAATCCGAATTCACTGCTGGCAAAATACTCCAACCATCACATCACCGTCAAGGTGAAGAAGGAGGCTTGTCCGCTCAACCTTGCTCCTACCAGCAGTACCACTGCTGCCCTCGCCATGGGCGATGCTCTGGCAATAGCCCTGATGCAGGTGCGCCACTTCAAGCCACGCGACTTTGCCCAGTTCCATCCGGGCGGCGAATTGGGCAAGCGTCTCCTCACCACCGCCGAAGACGTGATGCGCAGCGAAGACATGCCTATCATCCCTAAGGAGATGCATCTGGGCGAGGCCATCATCCATGTGAGCAAGGGTAAGCTCGGACTGGGAATCTCGCTCGATGAAGACCAGCGTGTCATCGGTCTGATTACAGATGGAGATATTCGCCGTGCCATGGAGAAGTGGCAGGCTGAATTCTTCAACAAGACCGTGAGCGACATTATGACCACCACTCCGAAGATGGTGACTCCGAAGACCAAGATTTCGGAGATTCAGCGCATCATGCACAAATACAAGGTACATACGGTACTAGTAGTAGATAAGGATAATCATTTGAAAGGCATCGTAGATCACTATGCATGCATGGTATAATAAAGATGAAAATCAGAGAGATATTATTAGTATTCACGCTATGGCTGGCTAGTTCGCTGTGCAGCGCACAGACCAGCGATTCATTGATAGTCAACCAGCTTCGTGGGAAGGGTGTCAGCTTTTCCCACGACAACTCCGTCACGCTCCTGATGAGCGGACAGGAGAAATTCGATGATATGTTTCAGGCAATCCGTCAGGCTAAGCACAGCGTGCATCTGGAATACTTCAACTTCCGCAACGACAGCATTGCCTCCCTCCTCTTCGACCTCCTTGCCAAGAAGGTGAAGCAGGGTGTCAAGGTAAGAGCCCTCTACGATGGCTTCGGAAATTCATCCAACAACAAGCCACTGAGGAAACGTCATCTCAAGGAAATCCGTGCCAACGGCATCGAAATCTACGAATACAAGCCCCTGAAGTTTCCATGGGTGCATGCCGTTTTCAACCGCGACCACCGCAAGATTGTAGTCATCGACGGACAGATAGCCTATACCGGCGGCATGAACGTTGCCGACTATTATATAAAAGGTACAAAGGTGGTAGGAGAATGGCACGATATGCACTGTCGCATCGACGGCAGCGAGGTGAATACCCTGCAGAAGATCTTCCTCAAGATGTGGAACAAGGTAAGCGGACAGCATATCGACGGCGAGGAGTATTACCGCAAGGAGAAGCAAGACTACCTGGTAGAGAATCTCAAACCCGATACCACCGCCACGGCTTATCGCAAGACGGTGGGCATCATCAATCGTGAGCCGCATATCACGAAGGATATCATCCGCTACTTCTATGTGAATGCCATCAACGATGCCCAGGACAGCATCAAGCTCATCAGTCCCTACTTCACTCTGAGTCCCAAGCTCAAGAAGGCATTGAAGCGGGCGGTGAAAAGAGGCGTCAAGGTAGAGATCATGCTCTCCACCAGGAGCGATATCCCGCTCACCCCCGATTGCGGATTCTATAATGCCCACAAGCTGATGAAGCTGGCTGCCATGTATGGATGTACACGCCGGGCTTCCATCATACCAAGATTATCATGGTAGATGGCAAGTTCTGCACCGTAGGCAGTGCCAACCTCAATGCCCGAAGCCTGCGATGGGATTACGAAGAGAATGCCGTGATTGTGGATTCATGCACTACCCACCAGCTCGACCGTCTCTTCGACAGGGAGAAGAAAGACAGCTTCCTGCTCAACGAGCAGAACTGGCGAGAGTGGCGCACCGGATGGCAAAGATTCAGGGGATGGTTTGCGGCAAAGTTCCTCACCCCATTCCTGTAAACAGATAACGAATATATCAGCAATATGATGAACGAAGAAATGAAAAAAGCAATGGCAGGCAAGGCGATGCCCGAACTCGCCATTGTAGATAACAATACGCTGGCAGCATTGGGACTCAAGGGACTGCTGGAGAGTGCCGTTCCGATGGTAAAGATCAGTATCTTCGGTACATTCGGCGAATTTGAGTCGAATGCGCCCGAACGTTTTATGCACTATTTCGTGTCAATGCAGATTCTTCTGGCTCACCGCAACTTCTTCATTGAAGAGGCGTATCGCCCACATACCATCGTGCTTACCCCCTGCAACGACCTCAACTCGCAGCTGCAGGGATTCCACTGCATCTGCGTCAACGTACCGGAATCAAAGCTCATCCGACAGTTGATCCGTCTGCAACGTTCGGGCCATCCCCACGGCGAATATATCCCGCCGATGGATTCCCCAGAGTCCAAGGAGAAAGTCCTTACAGATAGGGAAATCGAGGTACTCTCGCTTGTGGCACAAGGCAAAATCAACAAGGAGATAGCCGAAAAGCTCTTCATCGGTACCACCACCGTGATTACCCACCGCAAGAATATCCAGGAAAAACTGGGTATCAAGAGCGTTTCTTCGCTCACGATCTATGCCGTGATGCACGGTTATGTGGATATCAACAAGATCTAGCAGCCGGAGAGGCATCCCCCCAAAATGATGATGCCTCCTATTCACATACCTATATATAATGATAGTGCCTTCCCCGCAAGCAGCAGGAAAGGCACTATCATTTTATAAAAAATAACATTTCAAAGAGGGAGTACTGAGTAGTTACAGCCATTTTTTCTAAGCAAAACTAGAGTTTCACCGTAGAAATATCAACCAGATCGTTTACGATGGCATAAATCGTCAGGCCCGCAGGAGAATGAATATGGAGCTTTCGGGCGATGTTTCGGCGATGGGTAATCACCGTGTTCACGGAGATAAAGAGATGGTCGGCTATCTCCTTGTTCGACATACCCTGAACCAGCGCAATGATTACATCCTTCTCTCGGTCGCTCAACTGCTCATCGTTGTTCGGCGCCTGATTGATCATACTCGAAATCTTGGCACTCACATCATTCTGCTTCAGTTTCCGCTCGGCATTTCTCACGGCAGGTATAAAGATTTCTTCCTCCACCTCAGAGTGATGCATAAGCCACTCCTCATTGTTGTAGATATCATAGAGAGTGGCACTGAGCTGGTTGTTGTGCAGTCCATCCGAAGGCAGATACTTGATGATGATGCTCTTCAGCTCTTTCAGTTTCATATCCACCTGCACATGATGCTTCGAGAAGGTTTCAATATCAAAGTTGGTATTGGCATTACCATCTATAAGTGCCTGAACATAAGGAAAAATCATCTTCTCCTCATACTTCATGTGGTTGGTGATGCTGTGGGCATAATCATCATAGAGTTTCAGGATCAGTCGCGCCAGATTATCCGTTTCATCCAGCGCATCCACCAACTCCTTACGGATAAAAGGTAACTGGAAATCTATGTAGTAGGCATGCGATGCCTTGAGATAATGCAACAAGGTGGGCAACGACAACCGGTCAGCATTGTCGTACTCCTTGTAACCATTTATCGTAAAGTTTACCACGGCAAGGAAGGTGTAGGTATCCACGTTCTGCTCATCGCAGACTTCTCTTACCGTCTTGTCGCCGAATCCCAGGTTGATGCCGAAGCTACCCAGGCTCTGCAAGATATTGTAATTGTCTCTAATGATGCTGATCATCTTGTCGTCAGCCTCATACATCTTTTGATTTTTCATCTTGTTCTATCCTTAAATGCAAACATCCTTGTATCAAGAACATTCATCATGTTTTTATTTTGGTTGCAAATATACAAAAAAGTTTCGAAACTCGCAATACCTAGAAATGAGGATGCCGATATTTACCAAAATTTAGGTATTGCAAGATTTTTTAAAACACCGTACCTTTGCACCCGAAATCGAAAAAGAGCGCAGTGATGATTGCCACTTCCGAGCGGCAGAGCTGCGTAATTCCTTATTAAGCTACAGGGCTTTAAGGAGATACTAGGTCTCTAAAGTATCGAGACCGCAAACAGACATCTGCGCTCTTTTCTTTTTTATCAAGGATAATGATAACAATAAATTCAAAATAATAAAGATGAACAGTTTAAGAATTGGATTAATGTCAGCTGCCCTGGTTGCCGGTTTGGCAAGTGCCAATGCACAAGTTGCAGCTGCTGATAGCGTAATGCAGCACGCTAAGGGTAACAAACTCAGTGTCGGTGGCTATGGTGAAGTTGCCATGAGCCGCAACTTCTATAGCGATGCTGGCAAACGCTACTCTAACGCTACTGCTTATAAGAACGCTCCCGACCACGGACGTTTCGACATTCCACACGCAGTCATCTACTTAGGTTACGACTTTGGAAAGGGATGGACCATGGGTACTGAGATTGAGTTTGAACACGGAGGTACCGGACAGTCTATCGAATACGAGGCTGAAGAAGCCATCGAGTACGAACAGGAAGTGGAGAAAGGTGGCGAGGTGGAACTGGAACAGTTCTGGATTCAGAAGTCATTCGGCAAGGCTGCCAACATCAAGATGGGTCACATCGTGGTACCTGTGGGTCTGACCAATGCCTATCATGAACCATTAAATTTCTTTACTGTTTATCGTCCGGAAGGCGAAAACACCATTCTTCCCTGCACCTGGCACCAGACCGGTATCAGTTTCTGGGGAAAGAGCGGCAAGTTCCGCTACGAGGCACAGTTCCTGGCTGGCTTGAATGCCTATCGTTTCAGTCGCAGCAACTGGATTCAGGGCGGTGCCAAGAGTCCATACGAGTTTGAAGTAGCCAATAGATATGCCGTGGCAGCCCGTGTAGATAATTACAGCATTCCGGGACTGCGCATCGGATTGAGCGGCTACTATGGCAAGGCGATGGGCAACACGACCCCACAGGATACCCAGCACAAGAATATCAAGGGAAATGTATATGTGGGTGCCTTCGACTTCACCTACAACAAGTACAACTGGAAGATTAGAGGCAACGTGGATTACGGCTATGTAAGCGATGCCACTGCCATCACCAGCATCGTATATCCCGGTACGGCGAATGTGAAGCCTAACGAATCGGGCAGCGGCAAATACTTCGGCAGTCATGCCATCGCCACCATGGTGGAAGCTGGCTACGATGTCTTCTCCCAGATTTCCAAGCTCCGCGAAGACAAGCAGAAGCTGTATGTGTTCGGTCATTTCGAATATTACGATTCATCCGTACACAACACCACCGCCAAGTGGACCAACCGCAAGATTGTGGCAGCAGGTATCAACTACTTCCCTCTCCCACGGATTTGTGTGAAGGCAGAGTACAACCAGCGCATCTTCCACTCTAAGTACAACAATGAGCCAGCCGTGAACATCGGCATCGCTTATCAGGGCTTCTTCCTATAAATCAGTGGGATGCAGCCGCATCATAGATTATAATTATCACATTCAAACATAAAAAAACAAAGAAAAATGAAAAAGATTTTCCAGAAGGCATTTTTGTTCGTAGCAACAATGACTTTATCTTTGGGTTTCGCTTCATGTAGCGATGATGATGACCCAGTAACAGAGGGTAACGTAGTTCCAGCAACAGAATTATCGGCTGTTGCCAACACTTATGTAAACGACATCGTTAATCCAACCTACAAGGATTTGAGAAACAATGCCAAAGTTTTGAAGGATGCATGCGACAAGGCTTACGCCAACGCCAAGGCTGGCAACTTGAGCGATGCTGATATCACCGCTGCCTGTGAGGCTTTCAAGAACGCACGTCGTGAGTGGGAGCGCAGCGAGGCTTTCCTCTATGGTGCAGCCGCCAACAACGAGATTGACCCACACATCGACTCATGGCCACTCGACCACGACCAGATGGTATCAGCACTTAACAATCAGGACATCATCGCCGGTATCAATGGTGAAAACCCATCTAAGTTCATCTATACAGAGAACAAGCACTTCGACTCAGTGATTGGTTTCCACGGATTGGAGTTCGTACTCTTCCGTGAAGGTAAAGAACGTACTGCTGCTATGCTGAATGCCAACGAGACAGAAAAAGGCATGACATCAGTGAAGGGTATTGATGAGTTGGCATTTGCTGCCGCTGTAGCTGGTGATATCTACAACATGACTTCACTCCTCCAGTATGGTTGGAATGGTGATGCTACCCTCGGTTCTTGGTTGACAAGCAACTGCAAGTGGGTGGTTGACGGTCTTGCTGGTTTGAAGGAGAGTGCTGGTGCTCTTTCTTCTGCAGGTATCGGTTACGGTCAGTTCTTCCTCAATGCCACAGGCGAGAAGGCTTGGTTCCCTACATGGCAGGAGACCTTGGAGAATGTATTTGTAGGTGGTTGCTCAAGCATCTGTCAGGAGGTTTACACCCAGAAGTTGGGTCAGGCTTACCGTGTAGCTACCGGTCAGGGCGGTACAACAGAGGATGGAGAAGCTGAGTCTAAAGACTACATCGAGTCTCCATACAGCAAGCGTTCATTCATCGACTACCAGGACAACATCTACTCTATCAAGAACTCCCTCTATGGTACACGTGATGTAAATGCCACCACTCCTGAGGCTAATTCTTTGATGACCATCATGAAGAAGTACAACTACAGTGGCTACAGCGCATTGAACACAGCGCTTGACGAGGCAATTGCTTCATTGGAGTCTGCCAAGAAGAGCGGCACCGCTTTCGTTGATAATCCTGCTCACGCTCAGGTAAAGACTTGCATCGACAAGATCAACACCCTGGATGACGAGTTGAACAATGCAGGTAAGTGGTTCCGCAATTTGAAGGTTTCTAAGTAATCTATCCATTACAGCAGAAACAACAAAATAAAGGATAAAGGATAACGTAGCTTTGCTTTCTTCAATAGAAGCGAAGCTACGTCATTTGGGTTAAAATATAATATATTACAAAGAAAATACATTATGAATAAGAATTTTAAGAATTACGCCTACATGTCGTTCGCCATGGCTCTGGCAATGACAATGGCCAGCTGTTCTGATGACGACAACAAAGTAGAGATTCAGGAAACTGATGCCGCTTACGTAGGCAAGGAAGTGGGTAACTTTTCTGCGGATGAGTGGTATCCAGGTGGTGAGTTGGGTACAACAGATAACACGAATTCCAACTGCTACTCAGACCAGACACCAGCCGTTGACAACGACCCAGAACTCTTCAAGCAGTTCTTTATCGGCGAGCAGATGTTCGAGCGCCAGTACACCTGGAACACCGGTGCATTCAAGGGCTTAGGTCCTGCTTCTGTCCGCTCTTCCTGCATCGACTGTCACCCAGAGTATGGTCATGGCAAGCGCAAGGCACAGTATGAAACCCGCTATGGTAATGGCAACGGCTATCTGCTCGTAATCTATCATCCTAAAGCTGATAGTCCTAACGATGGTGGCTATATCACCGAGGTAACCGGTATGCCTCAGACTCAGGCTCAGTCTCCATTCCTCCCTCCTGTCGATGAGAGCAAGATCAATATGAGCTGGCTGCACATTGCCAAGATGGAGACCGATGAGATTCCTGCCATGCAGTTCCCTGATGGCGAGAAGTTTGATCTGATTTATCCAGAGATTACTATTCCTCAGTCGGCATTCAGAACCGATCCTGTTCCTAGCAACTATGCTGTTCGCCTGGAATCTACCATCGGTATCGGCGGTACAGGTCTCATCGATGCCATCCCTAGCGAGGACATCGTAGCTCAATATAAGTCGGAGGCTTCTTATTTCAAGAAAGAAGGCAAGGATGTAAGCGAATACATCAACCCAAGTATGTTTGATGCCAACACTATGGAGATGACTGCCGGTGCCTATTATACCAGCTTCGGCAGAGACAGTAAGTATGCTACGGGTGGTGTGCATGCAGATGGCACAGCATTCGATCCTAACACCACCGACGGCAACAAGAAGCTCATCAAGCGCTTCACTTATGCCCTGACCCGTGGTAGCTTGCAGGATGGACCTGGTGCCAACGCCATCTGGAACATCACCAATGTAACCCGCAAGGACCGTCCTTGTCTCTACACCACCACTCCTTGGGCTAAGGCGATGTCAGAGAATGCGGACGTGATTGCAGCCATCAAGAAGGATCCTACTTCTCCTTATTATGCTGATGGTACCGACAAGGGCATCAAGGAAGCAGTGGCAAACCTGTTGGATCCAAAGACCAACCAGTTTGACAACAAGTACTACATCTTCAAGCCAGAGCAGAGCATGGACGATTTCTATGCCTTCATGGTATGGCACCGTGGTCTTGCCGTGCCTCGTGCCCGCAACCTGAACGATCCTCAGGTACAGGAGGGTAAGAAGCTCTTCATGAGTTGGGGATGCGCCAGCTGTCACAAGCCAACATGGAAGACTGGCGATGACAACTACGTAACATCCAAGTATCTCGCAGACAAGAAGTTGCCTCGTTATCAGAACCAGACCATCCATCCATATTCTGACTTCGTTCAGCACAAGCTCTATATGATGAACGACATCCACGGATCATGGTGCCGCACCACTCCACTCTGGGGTCGTGGCTTGAGCTATCTGAACACAGGTGCAGAAGACCGCTTGCACGACTGTCGTGCCCGCAACGAGGTGGAAGCAATCATGTGGCACTGCTACAGCAAGAAGAGTCATGCCTATCATTCAGCCATGAACTTCTACAAGGCACCTAAGAGTGAGCGTGATGCAGTGGTTAAGTTCCTGCGTTCTATCTAACACATATAGTGCATCTTATCATTCAAGAATATCAGGCAGCCAGGTACCCTATCCAGATACCTGGCTGCTTTTAAATATATGAATAAAAAATCTGGATAAGTTTGCTTATCTCAAAATTATATCGTAATTTTGCAGCAAGATAGAACAAGATGACACTAGATGATGCAAAATTACGCAAGATTACACTAGAAAGATTTCGTAACGAACAATGATAAAAAAGATATTATTCATCCTCTACATACTGATTCTCGTATGCATGGCTGCAGCCAGCATCGTGGAGAAACTAGAAGGTACGGATTATGCCCATGCCCACTATTATGGAACCTGGTGGTTTATCCTGATTTGGGCAGCACTAACCGCCCTGGGCATTTTCTATATCATCCAGCGTAAGGTGAAAGCTGTTTCTACCTGGGCGCTTCATCTTTCCTTCGTCATCATCCTCGCAGGTGCCTTCATCACGCATATCAACGGCAAGCAGGGAATGATGCATCTTCGCATCGGAGAACCTTCGGATATTTATTTTTCCAACAATCCTGGAGAAGGTATCAAGCAGAGAAAACTGCCTTTCACCCTGAGTCTCCAGAAGTTTGACATCCATCTGTATGAGGGTACGGATGTCGTCAGGGATTATTCCTCGCAATTCAGAGTAACAGATCATTACGAGATGGAGGAGGCGAAGGTTTCGCTCAATAGGATCTATACCCACGGCTCCTACCGGTTCTATCAGGCATCGTATGATGAGGATGGGATGGGAAGTGTTCTTGCCATCAATTCCGACCCATTCGGTATTCCGGTAACGTATTGTGGCTATTTTCTGCTTTTCGTTTCGCTGGTTTGGATACTCTTCGACAAAAAAGGTGGCTACAGGAAGTTGCTCCAACGCTCCTGGCAGCAGTTCCGGAGTCTTCTGATGGTCGTGTTCAGTCTTGTTGGCATAGGATTCATCTTCCTGATTTATCATTTCAGCCACATCGATTTTTCTACTGGTGAGCGTGCACCGATATTAAACAGCCCTTATTTCTGCGTACATGTCAGTGTCATCATGATGAGTTACGTACTTCTGATACTCACCTGGCTTTGTGGTATTCTGGGCATCTGCTGGCGTTCCCGTCGTGAGCGGATGCAGGCGTTGAGCCGTCTCTTCCTCTACCCAGCACTCACCACGATGGGATTCGGCATCTTCATCGGAGCCATCTGGGCAAATGTCAGTTGGGGCACGTATTGGAGTTGGGACAGCAAGGAGACGTGGGCACTCATCACCTTCATGATATATGCCGTAGTGGTGCATACGCAGAGTCTGCCTGTTTTCCGCAAGCCGCTGGTGTATCACATCTACGTCACCCTTGCCTTCCTGAGCATCGCCATGACGTACTTCGGCGTCAACTTCTTCCTCACGGGCATGCACTCGTATGCATAGCCCGTCGGAAAGCAGAACACAATAGATAGATTCTATAATATAATAGCCATAATCTTTCGTTTATCTATTATAAAAGCCGTATCTTTGCAGCAAAATTCAAATAAACAAGATAAATATGGAAACAAGAAAAGAAATTGCAGCAGAGAAGAAGCGTTGTGGGTCTCACAACTGTACCCAGGCAGTGGTTTGTACCTATCATGACTATACTGGTATGGACGAAGAGACACTCAAGAATGTAGGCAATGCCTTCGCTGCAGGAATGGGAAACATGGAAGGAACCTGCGGTGCCCTCGTAGGAGCAGGAGTGGTATTAGGCCTTGCAACAAAGGATAAGGCTAAGTCTGTCAAGGCGATGCGACAGATTATGACCCAATTCCAGCAGCGTAATGGGGCTACCCAGTGCAAGCTTCTCAAAGGTGTAGGCACAGGTAAGATACTCAGAGAATGCCCGCTCTGCGTAGCCGATGCGGCAGAATTCCTGGAAGGACAATTGGAAAAACTAACCAATCAATAAAAGCAGATGGCAAAATACAAGGCGCAAAGCGAGCACGACCGCTGCGTGGCATGTGGTGTTTGCGTAAAAGTATGTCCCAGAGATGCCATCAGCATCTACCGGGGATGTTATGCAGTAGTGAATGAGGATCTGTGCATAGGTTGCGGCATCTGTGAAAGGAATTGTCCGGCAGGAGTCATGCACAAGGTATTGAGATAACAGATAAAAAGCATTTTTATGGCAAGACAAAAAAGCAAGAAGTGGAGTGATTATCTGTGGCTGGTATCTGCCACCTATTTCACTCTTGGATTCTTCAACATCGTGTTTGCATGGCTGGGAGTCATCTGTTTTATGATTCCGCTGTTCATGGCTGTTTTCGGATGGAGCTTTGATGTTCCCTGGCACTGGGCATATCCTGTAGAGATAGAACCCTGGAAGGCTCAATTTGCCTTCGGTCTCTATGGCATCATGCTCACCTCGCTGATAGTGGGTGTGCTACTCACCATCTTCTATCGTCCTAGAACCTGGTGTGTTTTCTGTCCGATGGGCAACATGACTCAACTCATCTGCAAACTCAAAGCAAGATAAGCCCTGTACTTGGCTGATATAAATAGAATAGCGATATGAATTTACAGCAACTGAAATATATTGTGGCACTCAACCGCTTTCGCAATTTTGCGAGAGCGGCAGAGGCTTGCCAGGTTTCGCAGCCCACGCTCAGTGCCATGCTTGTGAAACTGGAGGAAGAACTGGATACCCGTATCTTCGAAAGAAACAACAAGACCGTATCTCCCACTGCATCAGGCAAGAAGATTATCCGTCAGGCAGAAACGGCATTGCAGGAGATAGAACGCATCTCGGAAATCGTGATGGAAGATAAGGGAGAGATAGGCGGAAGACTGTCGCTCGCCGTGGGTCCAACCATTGCCCCCTACATCCTGCCCAAGTTCATCAGACACTATCGGGAAAACTATCCATCGGTGGATCTCAACATTCAGGAACTGAAGGCTGATTTCATGCTCGATTCCCTGCTTCGTGGTGAGACGGATGCCGGCATAGCCATCTCCGACAATATCCGTGAAGGCATTCTGGAGATACCGATCTACACGGAGAAGTTCTATGTGTATCTTGCCGAGAGCTGCTGGCGCAAGCTCCCTGTTTTCAAGCCAGAGAATCTGGAGTATGAGAATATGTGGATTATGAAGGAGGCACAGTGTCTGCGCAACAGTGCCTTTTCGTTCTGCAAGGCGCGCAGCAAGGGTCATCATATCTATGAGGCAGGCAGCATCGAGACCCTGATAAGGATAGTGGATGAGAATGGTGGCTTCACCATCATTCCTGAGATGCACCTCCCCTTCCTGAGTGAGGAGCAGAAGAGGAATGTAAGAAAGATAGAAGGAGATTATCTGTCGCAGCGGCGCATATCGCTCTATATCAGGGAGGATTACATCCGTGAGCGGATGCTGAACACCCTAGTCGATACCCTCAAGATATTCATTCCAGAGGAGATGATGGGAGAAGGCATCAGGAAATACGGCATCAAGCTGTAATCTCCCTATTAATATTTCAAAACCAGCTACAAATTCTTAATTTCCTCTAATGTCAACTGAGTTGCCTCAGCAACTTTATCAGCAGACAAGCCCATTGCAAGTAGGCGACGGGCTGTAGCCTTCTTCTCATCTTTGGCTCCCTCGGCACGACCCTCGACACGTCCTTCAGCTCGTCCTTCAGCTCGTCCCTCAGCTCGTCCCTCAGCTCGTCCTTCTTCTCGTCCTTCTTCTCGACCATCGGCAAGACCTTTCTGCCAGCCATCATCATACCCCGTCTTGATAACGCTGCGCTGATAGCGCAGATTCTCCATGTGACGGACATAGTCGTTCTTTTCCGCTACGGTCAACTTATCTATGTCCAGGCATTTGCGGGCATCAGCCAAACCTGGAGCCTGGGCAGCCTCGCTGATCTCGCCAGTCTTGAGAAACTCGATCCATTCATCCAGATTGTTCACCGCCAGCTTATCAAAGTTGTTCACGCAGAGCAGATAATACTCCGGGAATATGTCTCCGGCTTCGCGATTAGTCTTGCGACCCTGAGGGATTTCATCACCGAAAAAGAGTTCACTCTGTCGGTTGGAGAGTTTCAGGATATCATTCGGCTGATGCAGTCCTTGGAACATCGTCTTGCCATGATATACATAATCCTTGGCCTGTCCCAATGTGAAATACACGATATTGATGGAATATACCTTGCGCACCTTGTCGTAATCATCGCCCAGACTGATATTATCTGTGATTACCTTGGAAACTCCATAGAGCATACGGTGGAAATAGGTATGTTCCCGGGTATTCTGTATCTCGAAGATGATGAATTCTCCCTTCTCATCCTCTGCCAGGATATCCACTCTGTTGAATTTATCATTCTCGGTCTGCTGATTGCTCTCACTATCCAGGAATCGGTTGATCTTGAATTTCTCGTTCAGCAGCGAACACATAAAGCCTTCCAGCACGGCATAGTTTGCCTTGTTGCGAAGCAGGCGCTTCATCGCCCAGTCAAATCTGATATAATTTGCCATATTCTTCCTCCATCTATTAATTTTCAGCTGCAAAGTTACGACTTTATTTTAAGACACCAAAGCTTTTCCTCTGATTTTCTTGCGTAACTAGAATAAAAACTTATCTTTAGAGCGCTATCATATCCCCAGAATATAAAGAGGTTAGGACATTTTTTGACGGCGGATTGCAAATCAGCCGGAACGCCTAACGGAGGAAAGACATATCCGGCGCTACGTCAATAGACTTCATCTATCGCCACATAGACTGAATGATTTGGTGGAATGCCGGATTCTTCTTATCTTTGCACCGATAAAAACAAGTAATAACTTTTAAATATCAATAATGATGGAAAAATTCAATGAAATGATTAACGGCGAACAGCTGACATTGGTAGATTTCTTCGCTACCTGGTGCGGACCTTGCAAGATGATGCACCCTATCCTGGAACAGCTGAAGGAGAAGATGGGCGATGACATCAGAATCCTGAAAGTAGATGTAGACAAGAACGAGGCACTGTCCATGCAGTACCGCATTCAGTCGGTCCCTACCCTCATGCTCTTCAAAAAGGGAGAAATGCTCTGGCGACAGAGCGGAGCCATGAGCCTGAATGATTTGATGCAGAAAATTTCGCAGCTGCAATAATAGCCCTGCTGAAAACGAAATCCATTCCCCCACACTCTTTTTATGTTTTTTTAATATCCTACGGTCACAATTGTTACCGTAGGATTATTTTTAAAGCCGTAATTTTGCAGCCGGAAACCAGGAATGGCAGATTGCCGCCTGGAAGAAAACATTAAAATAACTCATTAATTTATAGCAATATGACAGAAAACAAGATGTTCTGTTTCCAGTGTCAGGAAACAGCTAAGGGTACAGGCTGTACCATCAAGGGTGTTTGCGGTAAGGAGGCTACAACTTCCAAGTGGCAGGATCTGCTGCTCAGCGTGGTTCGTGGCATAGGAACCATACAGCATAGCATAGGCGAAGAGCCGACACCAGAGGTAACCCGTTTCCTCACGGATGCACTCTTCACCACCATCACCAACGCCAACTTCAACGACCAGGATATCCTGCAAAAGGTAGATAAGGGCATCGTACTGAAGAAACTGCTGCTGGAAAAGGCGGCAAGCATGAATATCCACCTCCCTGCTTATCAGGAGGTAACCTGGGGTGGCGAGAAGACAGACTATGAGGCAGAGGGCGCCCGTGAATCCGTGCTCCGCCACGAGAATCCAGATATCCGCTCGCTCAAGGAACTCACCATGCTCGGCTTGAAGGGTATGGCGGCATACTACGAGCACGCAGCCCATCTGGGAGAAGAGAACAGCGAAATCATCAGCTTCATCTGCCGTGCACTCGCCACCATCAGCAACCCTGATGCTGATATGAACACGCTGCTGGGCGTGGTACTCGAAACAGGAAAGTACGGAGTGGATGTGATGGCACTCCTCGACAAGGCCAACACCCAGGCATACGGCAATCCGGAACTCACCCGGGTGAACATCGGCACAGGCAGCAATCCGGGCATCCTCATCTCCGGTCACGACCTGAAGGATATCGAAGATCTCCTCATCCAGACCGAAGGCACGGGCATCGACGTCTATACCCATGGCGAGATGCTTCCTGCCCACTACTATCCGCAGCTCAAGAAGTACAAGCATCTGGTGGGCAACTACGGCAATGCGTGGTGGAAACAGAAGGAGGAATTCGAGAGCTTCAACGGTCCTGTAGTCTTCACCACCAACTGCATCGTACCGCCATCGCCATCGGCAGGCTACAGGAACCGCGTCTTCACCACCAACTCTACCGGTTTCCCTGGCTGGAAGCATATCCAGGCGGGTGCCGACGGCCACAAGGACTTCTCCGAGGTGATTGCGCTTGCCAAGACCTGCCAGCCACCTAGGGAGATAGAGACAGGCGAGATCATCGGCGGTTTTGCGCATGCCCAGGTCTTTGCCCTGGCAGACAAGATAGTAGAGGCAGTGAAAAGCGGAGCCATCCGCAAGTTTGTGGTGATGAGTGGCTGCGATGGCAGAATGAAGAGCCGCAACTACTACGAGGAGTTTGCCAAAGCGCTGCCTCAGGATGTAGTGATACTCACCAGCGGCTGTGCCAAGTTCAAGTACAACAAGCTCAATCTGGGCGACATCAACGGCATTCCTCGTGTGCTGGATGCCGGTCAGTGCAACGACTCCTATTCCTGGGCGGTTGTGGCATTGAAGCTGAAGGAGATCTTTGGAGCCAGCGACATCAACGAACTTCCTATCTTCTTCAATATTGCCTGGTACGAGCAGAAGGCAGTCATCGTACTTCTTGCCCTGCTGCATCTGGGCGTAAAGAACATCCATCTGGGTCCTACGCTCCCAGCCTTCTGTTCACCAGCCGTACTGAAGGTACTGGTAGATACCTTTGGCATTGCCGGAAACGGAACGGTAGAAGAGGACATCAAAAAATATATAGGATAAAAGGAATTTAATAATTTTATATTACAACAGGATATGAGAGCATCAAAATATCAATTCGAGGAGTGGCCAACCGATCTGCTGATCGATTATGCCCTCAAGATTCATCACCGTGGAATCCGTGAGAAGGGTCCGGAAATCCTCAGTCTCATCCACTCGATGATGGGTGAGAATCAGTTAATGGCAGAAATAGAGAGTCTCTTCAGCGAGTGCATGCTTGACCTGGAGAACCATCTGCAGAAGGAAGAGCAGGTTCTCTTTCCGTTCACCTATCAACTGATGGAATCGCAGCTTACGGGTCAGCCTGCAGCGCCGATACATTGCGGCTCTGTAGCCATGCCTATTCACGTGATGATACTGGAACATGATAATGAGACCAAGCGCCAGCAGCGCCTCAGAAAGCTCACAAACAACTACAACCCGGCAGCTGATGCCAGCGGAGATTATAAGTTGCTACTGAGTCTGCTGAAGAATTTCGCAGAAGATCTGAACGAGCATGTCTATATAGAGAATGAGATCATCTTCCCTCGCAGTCAGCTGCTGGAACAGCAGCTACTGAGTTAAGGGAGAATTTGCAGCCGTTAGACAACGTCCATGCCGAGCATACAACAATAAAGGGAGATTTCTTGGCGAAATCTCCCTTTATCTATTGCTAAAAGCAGCTATAATTTCTTGATTTCATCTAATGACAACTGGGTTGCTGCTGCCACTTGCTCGGCAGACAAGCCCATTGCAAGAAGACGACGGGCTGTGGCCTTCTTCTCATCTTGGGCTCCTTCGGCACGACCTTCTTCTCGTCCTTCAGCACGACCTTCTTCTCGTCCTTCAGCACGACCTTCTTCCCGACCATCGGCAAGACCTTTCTGCCAGCCATCATCATACCCCGTCTTGATAACGCTGCGCTGATAGCGCAGATTCTCCATGTGACGGACATAATCATTCTTTTCCGCTACGGTCAACTTATCTATGTCCAGGCATTTGCGGGCATCTGCCAAACCTGGGGCCTGGGCTGCCTCGCTGATCTCGCCGGTCTTGAGAAACTCGATCCATTCATCCAGATTGTTCACCGCCAGCTTATCGAAGTTGTTCACGCAGAGCAGATAATACTCCGGGAATATGTCTCCGGCTTCGCGATTAGTCTTGCGACCTTGAGGGATTTCATCACCGAAGAAGAGTTCACTCTGTCGGTTAGAGAGTTTCAGGATATCATTCGGCTGATGCAGTCCTTGGAACATCGTCTTGCCATGATATACATAATCCTTAGCCTGTCCCAATGTGAAATACACGATATTGATGGAATATACCTTGCGCACCTTGTCGTAATCATCGCCCAGACTGATATTATCTGTGATGACCTTGGAAACTCCATAGAGCATACGGTGGAAATAGGTATGTTCCCGAGTATTCTGTATCTCGAAGATGATGAATTCTCCCTTCTCATCCTCTGCCAGGATATCCACTCTGTTGAATTTATCATTCTCGGTCTGCTGATTGCTCTCACTATCCAGGA
>NZ_QSIG01000054.1:0-19425 GCF_003468525.1 Prevotella sp. AM34-19LB
TTGTCTCAGCAACCATCCAAGATATATAGATGGTTGCCAAGCCACTGTGTCCCTTATATAAAAACATTATAAAGCCTTTAGGCTGAGATTATTATCCCGAACTGAGGTATAATTATCCAAGAACGAAGACAATTGCATTAGTTTTTCAACTATCCTATCTTGTTCCTTAGTTGGAGGTATGGGCAACAACATTTTGGCGAGTGTTTTACCATTACAATTTGGTTGAGCTGTGGCAATAGTACCATTTTTGAGTTGTTCCCAATACAATTGGCTCTCCATGAATGATTTCATGTAACGAG
This sequence comes from Prevotella sp. AM34-19LB, assembly GCF_003468525.1. Lineage (NCBI taxonomy): Bacteria > Pseudomonadati > Bacteroidota > Bacteroidia > Bacteroidales > Prevotellaceae > Prevotella > Prevotella sp. AM34-19LB. The sequence continues at coordinate 300 of NZ_QSIG01000054.1, forward strand.
GATTTAGTAATGAACTATATCTCGTTCTTATCAAGTACCCTGCATAAATAGCTCTTTCTGGTACTTCCTCAACTAAAAACGATTTCCCAACAGTACCACCTGTTCGTGCAAAGAGAATATCGTTTACTTTCAGCAGGTACGTTTCAATATCATTTTCTTCAATTTGACAATATGGTACATTGTCCCAAAGAACACCATTTTCTTGAATGTCGCTGATGCGAACCATCTTTATTACACCATGCTCTAAAGCAGGAGCATTATAACCATATTGAATCGTTTGGGCTATATTACCCCAACGTTCCCATTCCCACCCCTGTGGTATCTCAAACGGTATCTCCTCATCAATGCACTTCACCTCTCCCGTAGCAAGTATCTTCTCATAATAGGAACTCATAGAACAAAAACATGCCTATATATTAGGACAACATAATGTTTCACTAATAAACGAATAGAAATGGAATTAGACAAATTTGAAGAGTTCCTAAGCCAAGGCAATATGGCAAAGAACACGATTTCGGCATATCTGTATGCCGTGAAGGAGTTTGGCTCTCGATACAAAGAGTTGAACAAGAGAAACTTGTTGGTTTACAAGACCTACTTGATTGAGACTTACAAGCCAAAGACGGTAAACCTTCGTATTCAGGCGATGAACAAGTATCTTGTATTTGTGGGCAAGACGAAACTCCGCTTGAAGTCGGTCAAGGTGCAGCAACGTTCTTATCTGGAGAATGTCATCAGTAATGCCGACTACACCTTCTTGAAGAACAAGTTGAAGAAGGAAGACAACTTGGAGTGGTACTTTGTGGTGCGTTTCTTGGCTGCGACTGGTGCCAGAGTGAGCGAACTTGTGCAAATCAAGGTTGAGCACGTGCAAGTAGGCTATTACGACATCTACACCAAGGGTGGCAAGATACGGCGTATCTATATCCCCAAGACATTGCGCACGGAAACAGAAAAGTGGTTGCAGACACTCAACCGCACAAGTGGCTATCTCTTTCTCAATCGCTTTGGCGAGCGTATTACTACAAGAGGCATATCACAGCAGTTGAAGAACTATGCTGTAAAGTATGGCTTAAACGAGAAAGTGGTTTACCCTCACTCGTTCCGCCATCGTTATGCCAAGAATTTCCTGGAGAAGTTCAACGATATAGCCTTGCTTGCCGACCTCATGGGACACGAAAGCATAGAGACAACACGTATCTATCTGCGAAGAAGTAGCTTGGAGCAACAAGAAATTGTAGATAAGGTTATCACTTGGTAAAATGCCAATAAAGATTCATAGGAATAAGAGCAGAAAGAGATGCAGGTCTCTTTCTACTCTATCCATGTAAAACGTTTTATCATATGACATGCATATATCAACGACTACATGCTTTCGAGAGTAACTCGAAACATACCTTGCTGTGTCTTTATGATATCAGGCTACTTCCAGAAAATCGGGAGAGCGGGATATCTTGACCACCACTGCGTGATGACGCACAAACTGCATGCGGATGCGGGCAATGAGAAGTTCATAGCACTCCTCGCTATGAATGAGGAAACCCAGATGGAGACACTCGCCTACGATGATGCTGTGGTTGCGCCAACCGTGAATGCCATTACCCCTGGAGAAGGATACACGGGAATCAACATGAGAGGCAGCACGGGAATCAACATGAGTGTCAACCCCCGAGTCTGCATCTGCCAGTCTAATATAATAAGGTAATGCCAGCTTGCTGTTGCGCTGCAGGGCATACTCTCCTTCCGGCAGACAATGCACATCCTCCTCCAACGTATCACAAACATGCTGACCATCAACCAGCAATCTACCACTTACGGCATGATGATAACTGCCAAAACGTTCTATAACTATTTCCATAAACTTTTGATTTTTCCAAACTGTTATTTTTTAACCTTGCCCCATCCCCATCTTCTCTCCATATCCGTGTAAACATTATTCAAGCAAGAGAGAATCAGGCGAAAACGCCCGAAAAATGGGGGAAAAAGAGATTGAGAATTTTCCCTTAAGGGTTTTTATTTTTTTCCTTAAGGGAAAATATATTTTTCCTTAAGGGAAACGACAGCTTCTCTTAAGAGATTTTTCCGCCACGCCTAACTTGTAAAGTTATTTATTACTACCAATGCTATACCCCCACTCCATCCGGCTCTCCAAGATAGTAAAAGATATAATCAACCATCTTGGGCGTGAAACTATGCAGCGAAGGCTTATAACCCAATTCCTGCAGTTTGACATAGAGCGGAGTGCAGCGCTTCACCCAATCCATAAACTCATCTCTCGCAGCATGACCCTTGGAACGGCTGTGAGGACAGTAGAGGTGAGCAAGCTCCTGCTTGCTCATCACTCTACGTTCTACGAAATGTTGCTTGGTAACATTCATCTAGTTTTATTTTTTAGTTAGTAATCGTTTGCATTTTCTTCTGCAAAATTACAAAAAAATCGGATAGGGTGTTTCATCTGATTACAAACTTTAATATTTACAATTTAGATGTAACAAGGGCTGGAGCGTGGTGGCATCAAAGCTGGGACACGCCTTCTGCACTCCTGGCAGGTCACGATGCCCCAGGATGGTGCGGATGCCGGGGAACTGTATCTTCAGCTGAACAATCAGTTTCTCCATCGCCTTCTTCTGCTCCCCGGTACGGGTATCTGCCACATAGCCGTTCTCATCCAATCCGCCCTCATAGCAGATTCCGATGGAATGCGCATTCCAGCCACGGGCATGGGCACCCATACGCTCCAGCGGACGGGTGGCATGTACCTTGCCGTCACGGCTGATGAAGAAATGGTAACCGATGTAACGCCAGTGGTTCACCTCCACGTGGTCGTGATAAAGCTGATGCACAGTGTAAGGGTGGTTGCAGCGGGTTGCGCTGCAGTGTACCACAATCATTGTAATTTCTCTAGTCATAAGCTGATGTTTTTAATGTTTCAACACTGCAAAGATAAGACTTTCTCCTAACTCCAACTGGCGATAGCCGTCGATTTCCGGCGAATTCCCACTTACCCCGGAATGTTTTATATTTAGTTAACTACTTACCTCTCGTGGGAGAAATGTCTAGATAGTTACCTCTCGTAGGCAAACTTACCAAAGGATTACATCTCATCAAAGGAAACCGCTACATCTCGTGGGATATCGCCTTTTGATAGTTACCTCCCATTGCAATACCATTTTTCATCTTTCTGATTATCTGATGATTACACAACAAAATAGCCCCACAAGAAATATGATAATATGATATATAAGAAATAAAAAAGAAAAATGGTCATGATGGGTTCTCAAACTTTTTTTCTCTATTTTCAAAAAAAACTTGTAAAATACTTGTTAGTTTCAGAAATTTTATATATCTTTGCAGCGCTCTTTCTGTAGAAATACAGGAGGAGCGGACATCAGCACCCTGGCAACAGGATGCCCAAGCATGATAAATGCTGAGTTTACATCTCAAAATCCCTTGTAAGGTGCGGAGTTAAATCCTTGCATGGGGGTACTCAATTGTAAATTCAGGCTAAATTTTTCGTGCGCATTCTCTATGAACAATTCATACGGGGGTGCGACATGGGATAATTTTGGCCTGATGTGAAAAATTGAGTAAAGGACCAAAATAATCCGCATAAATTTTGATCCATTTGAGATTTCGCATCCCCCAGAATTCTTTTCATTGCCACCCCCATTTTATAACTTTATAAACAAACGAGCAATGAACAAGAACCTAAAATTCAATGTAGCCGAAGCCACAGAGCTTGGCACTCATTGCGCCCTGCATCACAGCTACAGCCCGCAAGAACAGAAGTACATCTTCAGACTTGACGTGTACAATCAGAAAGAGATTAAAATGGCTATCAGCCAGAACGCACACCACGGACAACTGGACCTCAACGGTTTCGAGCACCTTGAAAATATGTTACGTTTCGAGGTACCCTACAGAGCTTTGGAAGCTACAAAATCGCATTACAACAACCTGGAGACTGCCCTTATCGACATAGGCAAAAAGCCGGTCTGTATCCCTTACACCGTCGCAGAATCTGATAATCCTGGTACAAACCACTTGTGCTACAAGCAGTTCGACTACCTCTACCACTTCGTTGACTACACCAAGAAAGGTCAGGAGAAGAGAGCCATCCTGGAGATGCCGATTCCCGTGGCTCAGTACTACTTCGCCCTGGACCTGGGCTACTTCAAGGTTTCGCCGCAGCTATACGAGTCATTCCATCACCAGTCTTCCCGCTGCCTTTATCTCCTGACAGAGAGCCGACTGAAGAAGGGCTACACCAAGTTTACGCCTCCCGAAATCCTCGCACTCCTCACCAGCCACACCCAATATCGTGGCACGGGGAATCTGGAATACACCCAGCTTTCTACAGCCGAAGAGGAGATAAAGAATGCCTACAAGCAGAACCGCCTCGACTATATCGTGATACACACGCTAGAGACGACCCGCAACCAGGTAGTAGGCAAATACGGCAGTTTGGTAATCTTCGACCTCAAGTTCCGCAACGAAGACCAGAATATGCTGAGCGATGAAGACAGAACCAAGCTGACAATGATGAAACTAAACTTAAGAAAGGTCCTCACCTCTTCCTACTGGAACGTGAGCCATAAGGTGGCTGAGGCGTTGAGCGATCGCCTCACCCTGTCAGACCTGGATGCCGTGAAGCAGTGCTTTCTGGCAGCCTATGCAGCGAAGGCAAAGCACGAGATCAAGAATCCCGCAGGGTATATCGTATCCTGCCTGGATAAGATTCTGAAGAAGAAATAACAGAAATCCCCCATCCTACTTTCTCAAGCCGGATGGGGGGTTCGCTTATAGCGGTAAGTAAACCTAAAAAAGCTAATATCAGACGATACTCTGATATTTATATTTATAGATATATGATATCTTTGGATTTTCGGATAAAAGCCCTGCCCGCTTTCACAAGCAGGCAGGGGATAATTATAAGTAAAAGATGTAAATGCATGTTTGACGCTTTTTTCACCAAATTTATGTCAGGCAGTCCTCTCCCTTGCGATATTGCTGAGGAGTGAAACCAGTAAGACGCTTGAAATACTTGCAGAAGAAGCTGACATTCGGGAAGTTCAGCTCATCGGCTATCTCGGTAGTCTGCTTGTCGCTATGGCGCAGCAATACCTTGGCGGTGGAGATGATGGAGCGGTCTATCCACTCCTTCGCCCCCACGCCACTGGTTGCCAACACCACCGTGCCTAAGTAGCGGCTGGTGATGCAGAGCTTCTCGGCATAGAAGGCAAGCTGATGCTCCTTGCTGCCATGGAGATTGACAAGGCGCAGGAAACGATTGAATATCTCATTGGAATGGGAAGGAGACGACACGGATGTGCGGCCATGAAAGAGTTGGTCATAATAATGAGTAACCGTGGTTATCAGGCTGTAGATGAGCTCCTTGCTGGTGCCGTCCTCTCCCATCAAGTCGTGCAAAAGACGAAGCATTCGGTCGAGAATGGTTCGCTCCTCAAAGGATACAATTCTTCTCCCATCCTTCACCTGTCCATTGAAGAGTTCAGGCAGTCGACCTCCATGCGCCATCAAGAAGAGGTCGGCTGGCAAGCCCATTCCCTCCAACAGGAAATCATCGCTCACCTCCAAGGGCTCCACGATGGTGCCTGGCGTGATAAACACGATAGTACCTTCCTGTAAAGTATGCTCTTGCAGGTTGATGATGCCCCTCAACTGTCCACGCACAATCATTCCCATTCGATAATCTTCCACCAAGAAAGGTGAGGAAACCATCCCCAAATGCCTAAACAGGAAGCCATCGATGCCAATAACCACACCCATACCATTTTGATAACTCAGCAATTTCTTGTTTTGCTTCGTATCTTCTGGCAATATGTTATAAATCTTATCCAAAGGAAGTCTTTGCAATTGTCTCATCGTCCATTGTATTTTAAATTGTTGTTTTAAAAGGATAGTGTTCTATCTATAATAATGTGTAAACTATCTCTTAGGATTCTCCTTTCCGAGAAATCCGATGCAAAGATAATCATTTTTCCCGATAAAATGCCTTTTTTCATATTATTCCTACAAAAAGAACATTTTTCTATAAAAATGGGTAGCGAAGGTTTGGAATTTTCATCTTAACTTTGCACCCAGAAACAAAAACAATGAGAAAATGACAACAATGAAACGAAAAAGTATTCTTGTAATGTTGGTCTCGCTGCCTCTTCTTGGCTTCGCCCAGTCATTGACCTTGGACGAATGCCAGAAGATGGCACACGACAACTATCCTGCCATCAAGCAGTATGGCATGGTGGAGACCTTGCGAGACTATAATGTGAGCAATGCCACCAAGGGATGGCTGCCACAAGTGAACGTGCAAGCTGGCGCATACGCCTTCACCGACATCATCAATGCCAACCAGCAGATGGAGCAGATGGGATTCGACATGAAGAACTATATGGCAAGCGGCATGGTGAGCGTGAAGCAAGCCATCTATGACGGCGGACAGATAGCCGCTGGCAAGGAGGTGGCTAAGGCGCAAGCGGAGGTGCAGAAACGACAAATCGACGTTTCGATGCACGACATCAACGAGCGAGTGGAGCAACTCTTCTTCGGTGTACTGACCCTCGATGAGCAACTTCGCCAAAACGGTATCTTGCAAAAAGACCTCGGCGTGAGCAGCACCACCGTAAAGAGCATGATCAAGAATGGCCTCGCCAACCAGAGCGACCAGGATGCTATCAACGTGGAACTGATGAAGGCAGAGCAGCAAGCCGATGCCCTCTCAGCCTCTCGCAAGGCTTACCTGAAGATGCTCGGCGTGTTCATCGGCAAACCATTATCAGAAAACACAAAGGTGGAAAAACCTGCCATGACGCTCCCTGCCGCCAAGGATTCCTGGGGATTGAACCGTCCTGAGCTGTCCTTCTATGCTTCGCAGAACCAACTCTTGGACACACAGCGCAAGCAGCTCGACACTCGTCTTCGTCCTACCATCGGGTTCATGGGCATGGGATTGCTCCACACCCAGGTGTCTGACATGGTACATAACGGCATGTTGCTCGGTGGCATCAATATCTCTTGGAACATCGGTGCACTCTACACCCGCAAGAACGACATCCATAAGATAGAGGTGCAGCGACACATGAACGACAACCAGAAGGAGACTTTCCTCTTCAACAACCGTCTGCAAAATGAGGATGCCGATGGCAATATCCAGTCTATCAAAAGGCAACTCACCAAGGATGCACAAATCGTAACCCTCCGGGAGAACATCCGACAGACCAACGAGAAGAAAGTAAAGCTCGGCACAGAGACGGTGAATGAACTCATCCGCAGCATCAACGCCGTGAACATGGCGAAGCAGCAGCAATCGCTGCACGAATTGCAATTGTTGCAAGCCATCTATCACAGCAAATTAATTAACAATTAAGATTTTAAAGCAATGAAGAAAGTAACATTCTATATAACGGCAGCGGTAGCCATGCTTTGCACCGCTTGCTCTAACAACGATGCGCAGTATGATGCATCGGGCGTATTTGAAACCACAGAAGTCATCGTGTCGGCCAAAGGCACTGGCGAGCTGATTTCCTTCCATGTGGATGAGGGACAAAACGTGAGCATGGGACAGGAGCTTGGTAGCATCGATACCCTCCAACTCTATCTCAAAAAGAAGCAACTCCTCTCCAACATCTCTGCCACAGAGAGCAAGCGACTGAACGAGAGCCGACAGGTAGCTTCCATCCAGCAGCAAATCTCCAACCTGCAACGTGAGCGCAAGCGTTTCAAAGAACTGGTAAAGGAGAACGCAGCCAACCAGAAGCAGGTGGATGACATCGACTACCAGATCATGGTGCTCCAGCGTCAGCTCGCTGCTACCTCTGAACAGATAGGCAGCAACAACAGCAGCTTGACAGGACAGAAAGGCAGCATCGCCGCACAGATAGCGCAACTCGAAGACCAGATGCGCAACTCCATCATCACCTCTCCTATCCAAGGCACCATCCTCACCAAATACATGGAGCAAGGCGAGTTTGCCGCTCCAGGCAAGCCTCTCTTCAAGGTGGGCAATATCCAGGATATGAAGCTCCGTGCCTACATCACCGCCGACCAACTCACAGGCTTAAAGATTGGTCAGAAGGTAAAAGTCTATGCCGACCAAGGCAAGGCTGACCGCAAGGAATACCAAGGCACCGTGACCTGGATTTCGAGCAAGGCAGAGTTTACCCCTAAGACCATACAGACCCGAGACGAAAGAGCCAACCTCGTCTATGCCGTGAAGATTGCGGTGAAGAACGATGGCTTGATCAAGGAAGGAATGTATGGAGATGTAAGATTTTAGTGAAGAACGAAGAGTGAAGAGTTAAGAATCCAATAGTATTATGGCAATAGTTTCTGTTAGAAATATCAAGAAGACCTACAACAAGGGAAAGGTCGTGGCTCTGCGAGACCTGAGCTTTGACGTGGAGGAAGGCGAGATTTATGGCATCATCGGACCAGATGGAGCAGGCAAGACCTCACTCTTCCGCATCCTCACCACCCTCCTCTTGGCGGATAGCGGTACGGCCTCGGTGGATGGGCTGGATGTGTTGGCTAACTACAAGGAGATTCGCAAGCGCATCGGTTACATGCCGGGCAAGTTCTCTCTCTACCAAGACCTCTCGATAGAAGAGAACCTGGAGTTCTTTGCCACTATCTTCGGCACCACCATTGAGGAAAATTACAACTTGGTGAAGGACATCTATCAGCAGATAGAGAAATTCAAGACGCGCAAGGCTGGCAAACTGTCGGGCGGTATGAAGCAGAAGCTCGCCCTCAGCTGCGCCCTCATCCATGCGCCAAGAGTTCTCTTCCTCGATGAGCCAACCACTGGTGTTGACCCTGTATCAAGAAAAGAGTTTTGGGAGATGCTGAAGAAGCTGCAGAAGGAGCACGGCATCACCATCATCGTCTCCACCCCTTACATGGACGAGGCGATGCTGTGCGACCGTATCTCCCTCATTCAAGATGGCGAGTTCCTGAAGATCGATTCCCCACAAGGCATCATAGCCTCTTATCAAGAACAGCTCTGGGCTGTGCGCAGCGATGAGATGCACCAGCTCTTGGGCGACCTCCGTGAATATCCAAGCACCAAGACCGCTTTTTCATTTGGAGAGACGTTCCACGTCACACTATCCGAAGGAAACAAGGCTGATGCAGACAAGGCAAGCAACTACACGACCTCTTCGGACAATGCCACGACACAAGCTCTCGTCAACTATCTCTCTCAGCGAGGACATCACAACGTGAGCGTTGCTCCGATAGAGGCTTCCATCGAAGACTGCTTCATGGCATTAATGAAATAAATCCTTTCCTCAATGGGTAAGGACATTTCAAACTGAAATAAAAGATTAGGAACAATATGAACAAAAATAACGACTATGCTATCGTAGCGGAAGGCTTGACCAAGCAGTTTGGCGACTTCATAGCCACCAACCACATCACCTTCCAGGTGCATCGTGGCGAGATATTCGGCTTCCTCGGAGCCAACGGTGCTGGCAAAACCACCGCCATGCGCATGCTCTGCGGACTGAGCCGTCCTACGGATGGACACGCTACCGTGGCTGGCTTCGATGTCTATCGGGAGGCGGAGATGGTGAAGAAGAACATCGGCTACATGAGCCAGAAGTTCTCCCTCTACGATGACCTCACGGTGTATGAGAACCTGCGCCTTTTCGGCGGCATCTACGGCATGAGCACCAAGGCAATCAAGGAGAAGACCGATCGCCTCTTGGCTGATTTGGGATTTGAGAAGGAGCGCAACACGATGGTGGGTTCACTGCCCTTGGGTTGGAAACAGAAGCTTGCCTTCTCGCTCAGCATCTTCCACGACCCCAAGATCGTGTTTCTGGATGAGCCAACTGGAGGCGTTGACCCTGTGACTCGCCGCCAGTTTTGGGAACTCATTTACCAGGCAGCCGACCGAGGCATCACTGTCTTCGTAACCACCCACTATATGGACGAGGCAGAGTATTGCGACCGAGTGAGCATCATGGTGGATGGCAAGATAGAGGCACTCGACACGCCAGCCGAACTGAAACGCAAGTTTGGTGTCAGCACCATGTATGATGTATTCCTGCACTTGGCTCGCAAGGCCAAACGCAGCTAACTTCTCTTAAATTCCCATAACACAATGAAACAATTTATCGTATTCGTAAGAAGGAATTCCGCCACATCTTCCGTGACAAGCGCACGATGCTGATTCTCTTGGTCATGCCCATCATCATGATCATCCTCTTCGGCTTCGCCATCACCACTGAGGTGAAAGATTCCCGTGTCGTCATCCTCGACCACAGCAAGGACGAGGTGACCACTCGCATACAAGAGCACATTCGCAACAACCGCTACTTTACCATCGTGGCAGACGTTCACAGCAAGAAAGAAATCCAGCAGATGCTCTTGGAGAACAATGCCGACCTCGCCGTCATCTTCAGCCACAACTTCTCTGATGAGATGCGACATTCGGGCAAGGCATCCGTCCAGCTCCTCGCCGATGGCAGCGAGCCAAACCAAGCCGCCGTGCGCACGGGTTACATGCAGCAGATCTTGGCAGGTTACTTGCAAGACTACATCCAGCAAGAGCGAAGCCACGCCCAGATGGCGCAAGCATCCATGAGTAGCTTCACTCCCTCATACCAAATCATCCCAGTCACAAAAATGCTCTACAATCCGCAGAGCCGAAGTGAGTACAACTTCGTGCCGGGTGTGATAGGCTTGATTCTGCTCCTGATTTGTGCCATGATGACGAGTATCGCCATCGTGAAGGAGAAGGAGATGGGAACGATGGAAATATTGCTTGCCTCTCCCTTGCCACCTATCGTCATCGTGGTGGCAAAATTGGTGCCTTACTTCGTCATCTCCTGCATGAACCTCGCCACCATCCTCTTGCTCTCGGTCTTCCTGCTCAATATCCCGATAGCAGGCAGCGTGATGGGCTTCATCGCCATCTCCTTATTATACATATTGGTGTCGTTGCTGTTGGGATTGTTTATCTCCAACTGTGTGAGCAGTCAGTTGGCAGCCATGTTGCTGTCCTTGTTGCTCATCGTACCAACGGTCTATCTCTCAGGTCTCGCCTTCCCTATCGAGAGTATGCCAGAAGCTTTGCAACACGCCTCAGCCATCATCCTGCCCGATGGTACGTGGAAGTGGCGAGAAAACTGATGATCCAGGGAGTGGAAATGAAATACGTGATGCACGAGACGGCAGTGCTCGCCCTCATGGCAGTGGTGCTCCTCGGCGTATCGTGGAAGCTATTCAAAGTAAGATTATAAATTATGGTTATTCGATTTTTATTAGAAAAGGAATTCAAGCAGATGATGCGCAACATCATCCTTCCTATCGTCTTCATATTGCTCCCCATCGGTGTCATCAACATGGTGCCGAAAGCAGCTACCCAAGAGGTGAAAAACCTGAAGATCAGCGTCATCGACAACGACCATTCCTCATGGTCCAGCCGACTGATACAAAAGCTTTCCGCCTCGCAGTATTTCCATCTTAGCGATGTCTCCTCCACCTATCCCAAGGCATTGGAAAGCGTGGAGGCAGGCGATGCCGACTTCATCGTGGAGATAGAGCCACAATTCGAGCGAAACCTCGTAAAGGAGGGAGTGAGTCAAGTGATGATTTCTGCCAACGCCGTGAATGGTGTGAAGGCAGGATTGGGTTCCAGCTACCTCGCCCAAATCATCGCCGACTATTCCGCCCAACTGCGAGAAGAATCGGGATTGACGGCTTCCGCCGTGAGCATGGCTCATTATGATGTAGCGCCAAGATACCTCTACAACACCAACTTGGACTACAAGTTCTTCATGATACCAGGCTTGATGGCGATGCTCTTGATCTTGCTTGTAGGCTTCCTCCCAGCCCTCAACATCGTGGGCGAGAAAGAGAAGGGAACCATCGAGCAAATCAACGTAACCCCTGTGGGCAAGTTTGATTTCATCCTCTCCAAGCTAATACCTTACTGGGCAGTGGGCTTGTTGGTATTGGGCTATGCCATGCTCTTGGCTCGCCTCATCTACGGACAGGAGCCAGTGGGGAACATCGGGGTCATCTTCCTCTTCGCCACCCTCTTCATCCTCGTGGTTTCGAGCATGGGACTCATCGTCTCCAACTATTCCGACACCACGCAGCAGGCAGCCCTCGTGATGTTCTTCTTCCTCGTCATCTTCATTCTCCTGAGCGGTCTGATCACCCCCGTTACGAGCATGCCAGAATGGGCGAAGGCTTTCACGCACATCAACCCGCTGCGCTATTTCATCGAGGCGATGCGCACGCTCTACCTCAAGGGCAGCAGCCTCTATGACCTCCGCCATCACTTCTATGCCCTATCGGGCTATGCCGTCGTGATGTGGGCATGGGCCATCAAGAGTTATCAGAAGAACAGTTAGCGTTATCTTACATAAACGATAAAGAAAATGGAATCCCAGGAGCCCGACTTTGGAGAGCTACACCCCGATTAGGGCAAGGACTTTGAGGGTCCGAACATCGTCCACAACCTCACGACCTGCAATAACTTGCCGAGTGTGGTTGTTATAGGTTGTCGCCTCGTTTTATTGGCTATACCGAGTTGCTCGTGTTTGCCGAGTGTTCTCCGTATGGTCTGTAGAAAATTTAATACCTGAAAACACTGCGGTGGTTCGCCCAAGTGGCTGGAGGCGCAAAGCCTCCAAGGAACGTTGCTTTATGGCTTTTCTATGCCATTGCGTTCTCAGTAAAGATACAGACCAGTTTTGTGCAGTCTGTCTGCCGATGACGGACTGCATGATGAACTCCCGAAAGGCTAAACTCACGCAAGTTGAGCTGCGTGGTTCTGGATTGACAATATGAGGAAGTGGAATTGATACGAACAGAGCACACTTTGAGACGTTCACGTTCCTCCTCGCCTGTGGCAAGCAGGGTTGTCGGTATCGCGTTTGCACCTGTTATTCCAGTGCCAGCCATCTGCTGAACTATCAGTTCAAGGGCTTAGTGGCCTGCTAGAATCATATATTCTTCAGAAAGTATTTTTTGGCAAGTGGCGAACAACTCTTGATTTCCGCCCCAAAATTTTGTATCTTTGCATTGTCATTGAAACACAATGGCTTGCAGAAACAAAAGCTCTGCAATCAATGTTTAACTAAATTGTTTTTTGAGTTATGGGAATGAATGTTAAAGCTATTGAGCGCAAGATTGCTTACTTGGGCAAGGAAGGTGGCAAGGACCAGTACATGTACGTGATGCAGCCGCTGATCTACAACAAGCTTACACCGGAGAAGGCGATCCAGCAGGCTGCCTTGCATTGCGGACTGACTCCTGCCGTGATGAACGTGGCTTACGCTGCCCTGAGCGAGGTAATCAAGGCGTGGGCTACAGAGGGTCACTCCGTAGCAGTTCCGGGTCTGGGCACCATGCGTTTCGGTCTGCGTGCCAATGCTGTGAAGTCGGTAGAGGATGTGAGCACCAAGCTCATCACCCAGCGACGCGTAATCTTTAGCCCTAGTATGGAGATCAAGCAGGAGCTTGCCAAGACGGGTATCAGCATCACCTGCGTAAACCGCGATGGCGAAGTGGTAAAGAACATCTCTTCCAACGATTCGAAGGATGTGGAGGACACCGAGGGTGACAACCAGGAGAACCCTGACGAGAACAAGGGTAATACCGGAACTACCGGCGGCAACACGGGCGATACCGGAACCCAGGGTGGCGGTTCGCAGACTGGCGGAAGCGATACCGGTGACAACGGTGATGATAATGTAAGTCTCTAAAAAATATAGCCCATGAAACGTGAAAACTGGAAAATCGTAATTAAGATTGCTCTCTCACTCCTTACAGCCATCGCAGCCTCTTTAGGTTTGACAAGCTGTATGTAAGTCGGGATGTAAAGCTAGAACCTCTCAAAGAGGGTGTGTCATCAATTCATGACACACCCTCTTTTTTTTATAGACAAGCTGTTCATTTAACCCTTATTAACGGAAATCAAATACTATTTTTCCTACTTTTATGATGTTATTTCGAATAAAAACTGTACTTTTGCATATATAAAGATGTAAAAACCGATATGCAGATAGACTGCACCGATTAGTATTACATTTGCAAAAGTATTGAATAATAATGAATAAAAATAATAGTCCATATACAGCAGCATTGACAGGTGGGGGCTTTCTTTTCGAAGAGACACTCACCCTGTTGCCTTTACTTCGAGATGAGAACAGCGAAGAACTGCTCCAGGAAGAAAAGGTGAACAACCATCTGCTGCATATCAATGCAGAAACTTCCAGAGAAAAGGCCATTCTGGAAATCAGACGCAGGTTTCAAACCATGCCTCCTTCATTCTGGGATGACTTCAAGGAAATGAGCGATAGTGACAAGGTCATCGCTCTGTTCTATGTGATGCTCAAAACATACAAAATATGCTTCGACTTCCACGTGAATGTCACCATGCGCAAGTGGAACAGTATTTCGAAGAGCATAGACAAGGAAGACCTCATGATGGAGTTCAATGAAATCTCTGCTAAAGACGTGTTTGTTGACTCATGGAGTGACTCTACAAAGGGAAAGGTTGCAAGTGCATATCTCACAATCCTGAGAAAGGTGGGAATGCTGACCAATGACAACCGTCTTCATTCCCTGGTCTGCAACAATTACGGCTACTACTTGACAAAGGGAGAACCATGGTTCTTGGAAGCCTGCCTCCTGCAGCCATACGAAATAGATAACATAAAGAAATCAATGTGATATGACGATAAAAGAACTTGATGATAAACTGAACAGCCCTGGTTTCCAGGACACGGAGAATGGCGACCTGTTCTATAACTTCTTCATCTACCAATATCCGGCAGAGAAGGAGTACGACATCCGTCGCCAGATACAGGAGTTCAAGGCGAATCTCATTCGCCCTATCAACTATGTGGATGTACTTACGCTGAATCTATTTGAGGAGTTTTGCAACTTTCTCGACCAGAAGAAGTTCCTGCGCCATCCATCCATGCTGAAATACCAGTTGGAGAAAGAGCAGAACGATCCGTCCAAGGCACAGAACACCCAGGACACACTGACCCGCAATGCCCATTCTCCAGAGTTCGTGCAGTACATTCATCAACGTATCATCGACCATATCACCATCAAGGATCAATATCGTCGTCCATACGTTTTCCTGTATGGTATCGGCAGCATGTTCCCATATCTGAGAGTCAACGAGTTTCTTGCCCTCTATGAGGACTACAACGATACCGGGAAGTATAAGATTATCGTCTTCTATCCTGGTCATCGTGACCAGAACTCTTTCCGTCTGTTTGATACGCTCCCAGACAATCACACTTATCGTGCAACACTACTTATCAATGAGTAACTTATGAAACTGAAAGATTTATATAGCAAGCCAATCAACCGTGCTGTCAATCCTGCCGTCAGTGCTACCAAGTTTGATCCAGAGACAGAACGCATCGAAATACAGGAATACGTGTTTACGGATGAGATCATCAATGGTCTCTTCCGCATACTTGATGCCATCAAGAACAACAAGTCGTTCGCCCATGTAGGTATATGGATAGACGGTTACTATGGTTCAGGAAAGTCTCACTTCCTGAAATACCTCGACTACTGTATCACTCCATCAACCCGTGAGGATGCAGTCTCACGTCTGCTCGATGCTGTAAAAGCCATCGACCCACTCGACGAGAAGCACAACCTCAGTTCGATTACGACGAGTTGCTCTCTATCGCCAACTGGTTGAAGCGTGCCACCATCGACACCTGTATCTTCAACCTTGAAACCAGCTACGACAACTCTACAGACAAGAAGAAGGCTTTCCTTCACGTTTTCTGGAATGAGTTCAACGGCAAGCGTGGCTTCAACAAGTTTAATATCACCCTGGCACAGAATCTGGAAAAACCTCTTGCCGAAAAGGGCGTTTTCGAAGCCTTCAAGGAGCGCATTGCCGAAGAAGGTGGCGACTGGAACGACCCAGGCATGGCTGCCGACCTGATTGACAACGAGCTGGATTGGGTGTTGGATATTGCCAAGGAGCTTGCCCCTACCCTCTCCGTAGATAGCATCCGTGAGCGCATCATCAAGCGAGACACCAATATGAGTATCGACCGCTTCGGTATGGAACTGGCTTCCTACCTGAAGGACAAGGGCGATGACTACCGTCTGATTCTCCTTGCCGATGAGGTGAGCCAGTTTATCAACAAGGAGCGTGACCGTTATCTCAACCTCCAGGAGATTATCACCAAACTCTCTGAGGCTTGCGACAACAAGGTATGGGTGGCTTGTACTGCCCAGCAAGACCTCTCTGAGATTATGGACGACTGCCATATAGCAGAAGAGAAGGATAAGGAAGGCAAGATCAAGGGACGCTTCGAAGTGAAGGTTTCTCTGAAAGGCACACAGCCAGAGGTGATTACACAGAAGCGAATTCTCGACAAAAAAGAGGAAGTAAAACCAGAACTTGCTGCCCTCTACAATCAATATAAGGCAGGTTTCGACCTTCAGTTCAAACTGCCAACATCATATAGTAGCTACGATTCGCAGGATGATTTCGTGGACTACTACCCTTTCGTGCCTTATCAGTTCAAGCTGATTATGCAGGTATTCAACTCGTTCCTCAACCTCGGCTATGTAGCCAAGGAGGTGAAGGGTAACGAGCGAAGCATCATCAAGGTAATTCACTCTACAGCCAAAACAAATGCAGATGCAGAACTGGGCAAGTTTATCTCTTTCGACGAACTCTATAATAACATGTTCGAAGAAGGATTGCAGGCTCGTGGACAGAAGGCTGTGGATAATGCATTGCGCATGGCTCGCACCTACCAGACCGACCGCCCAGAGCGCACCCGTCTTGCCGTGAGAGTAGCCAACGTGCTCTTCATGATCTGTAACATCTCGCAGACCGACCAGCTGGTCTTCCCAGCCACATTGGATAATGTAACCTCACTCCTTATCAACGATATGGAGACTCCTCGCCTCAACATCAAGAACGAGGTGGAAAAGGTGATAGAATTCCTTTGCGACAACAACATCATCCGTCGTGAGCAGGGCAAGCAGGGCGCACCTGAAACCTACGCCTTCTATAGTGAAGAAGAAATGAAGGTGGCTCAGCTCATTCAGAGCCAGGTGGTTGACAACAACACCCAGGCAGAGCAGCTGAAGGAAATCTTCAACAGATATATTACGGCACTCCGCAACAAGGAGCAGTATAAGACACGCAGTTTCTCCGTGGGTCTTACCATCAAGCAGCGCACCTTCCTCAGCAACAATCCTGATGTGCAGGTAGAGTTTGTGATGGATGCAGACTATGAAACTGCCGAACAGTTGGCTTTGCAGAACAGCAATGTCAACCGCATGGTTTACTATGTGGGTCCTCAATATCGTGACAACAAGCGTCTATACAATGCTTTCTACTGGTATTGCCAGGCAAACCGCTACATGGCTACTCCGGTAACAAGCGAGGACAACAAAAAGACACGTGATGAGTTTGAGAAACGTGCCAACGAACTTTACGATGGAATCATCAGAAAGGAGTTTGAGAAGATTCTCGACACCTGCCCTATCATCTCCGGCCTCAGCGTGATAGATGAAGCCGAACTGGGACAGAAGCGTGGCAACGACCGCTATCGTGTGGCGATGGATAAGCATCTTTCCGGCATTTATACCAAGGCTAACCTGGTGGATTACCCAGGCATGCCTCGCACCACGGAGCAGTTGAAAAAGGCCATTCTCCGCAATGTCAATCCTGGCGACTACGAAGGAATGAATGCCGTGCTTACCGATGCCGAGCATGAAGTGGAGATTTATCTCAACAAGCAGTTTGCTGAGGTAAACGTTTCTGATGTGCTTGCCAAGTTTGCCAAGGCTCCATACGGATGGGACAACATCTGCACGCTCTATATTATCAATGAGTTGGTACGTCGTCACAATCGTGACTACTCCTACGCCAACAATCCGAATGTGGAGACAGCAACGGTTGCCGCCCGCATCGTCAGCGAATCCAACAAGTTCACATTGCGTCAGGCCAAGGTCATCTCTCCGCAGGTAATCCAGAACTTCACCAATGCCTGGAAAGAGATTTTCGGTATTTCTGCCGTACCTACTTCTACAGACAGCACCCAGCTCTTCCGTGCCTGCCGAGACATAGAGAGCGTCCACAGTCTAGCCAAGTTCATCAAGGGCTATAAGGATATTGAGCAGCAGATTGCTGGCTACCAGTTCTGCCAGCCTATCCGTGAGGCAATTGAGCTTTTCGAATCATGGCTCAACGAGCGTGACCCGCTGAAGTTCTTCAACCTCGTCATCGCAGCCAAGGATGAAGCCAAAGTACTTATAGATAAGTGCAAAGAAGTGGCACAGTTTACTCACGACCAGCTTGACACATACAAGCAGCTCCTCCAGTTCCTGGATGACAACCAGTATAATTTCCCATTCGTTCCGATGGAGATGCAGGGAGCAGTCACCGACTTCAATAAGTTGAAAAACGACCCATGGCCAATATCTGGTCTTCGTGGTTACATCAAGCTGCAACGCCAGTTATCAGGCATATTGGATGGTGTACGTGATGAACTCCGAGAGAAGATTAAAGCAGCCTATAATGATATGTTCGACTATCTGAAGCAGGTTGCCGAGAAACAGCATGTTCCTGAGAGTGTACTCTCTGACCGTGAAACCGTTATCCGTGTCAAGACCACTCCAACCAATATTCTGGTACTGCAGAACAATGCCAATACAGATACATTCTATCAGGAGCAGGTGGATAAGATCATGTCTTATAACCCTCCTCAGCCAAAGCCTGATGAAGATGAGGACGACCCAGTTCCAGTTAAACGCATCCGCAAGGCATCCTTGCAGACGAAGACAAAGTTGCCTATCACGAATGCAGAGGATATAGAACGCTACCTGGAAGGTCTGCGCCAGCAGCTCGAAAAGCTGCTTGTCGACCAGGATGGAGTAATGATTATTAAATAATCCTCAAATCCGCAACCTATAGGGTTTAGTGGGATTTTGCTTGCAAAGCGACAAAATTCATTTTATTGTACATATTTCTTGCACAACAGAAATGTCGCAGACACAAAATCCCCTTACCCCATAAAGCGACTTGAGGTAATACGCTGGTTTAACCAGAAAAGCATGGTCTTTAACCAAAGTCTGTCTTGAACAG
>NZ_QSIG01000055.1:0-18859 GCF_003468525.1 Prevotella sp. AM34-19LB
AATGCTTCGTTCACATCACTAAATGTTGCCAAGGTAACTATGAAGGAGATGGGAATGGAATATTCTATGTCTTCATTCAAGTCACTGATGACCAACATTTATCTGGTGAGACGAATTTTTAAAGCATGCGGGTACATCCCGAACCGAACTTTAATTAGCAAGATTTTCAAAGATCTCTCGTGCTTACAGCGTATAGCTGCTTAGCACATTATTGAATTATTAACGAACTATTGTTATTTATTATTGATTATTTATTATTGATTATTCCTCACCAATCACTAATCACTACCTAGAGCTTCTCAGCAATATGAATTGCCTTAGTCAAAGCTCCTAATTTATTATTACACTCTTCCAACTCATACTGATCGTTGCTCTTCGCCACAACTCCACTTCCAGCCTGGAACCAGAGTTCGCCATTACGGCTGATAAAAGTACGAATTACAATAGCCTGATTCAAATCGCCGTTCAGTCCTATGAATCCGATACATCCACCATAAGCACCACGATTGTGAGGCTCCAATTCAGAGATAATCTGCATCGCTCTCACCTTAGGCGCACCACTCAAGGTGCCAGCAGGGAAAGTATCAATGAATTCCTTAATATGGTCAGCATTCTGATCCAATGTTCCGCTCACACGGCTCACCAGATGAATCACGTGACTGTAAAACTGCATATCCTTATAGAAATCCACCTTCACATTGTGGCAGTTACGGCTCAAATCATTTCGTGCCAAATCCACAAGCATGACATGTTCTGCATTCTCCTTTGGGTCATTACGGAGAAATTCTGCAGCCTTTCTATCCTGTTCCATATCACCCGTTCGGCGGGTCGTTCCTGCAATAGGATCAATGAAAGCCTTCTCTCCTACAATACGATTATGAGTTTCAGGTGAAGAACCGAAGATACGGAAGCCACCAAAATCGAAATAGAAAAGATAAGGTGACGGATTGATGCTGCGCAAGGCACGGTAGAGCTTGAAGTCATCCCCCTCATAACGCTGCACAAATCTTCGGCTCACCACAATCTGGAACACATCGCCACGCATACAATGCAGGATACACTTGCGAATATTCGCCTTGTGCTCCTCATCAGTAAGAGTAGAGGTTGTTTCGCCTACCGGATGGAAATCATAAGGCTTCACATTTGCCTTGTTCACCGCCTTCATCAATGCATCCAACTCAGCATTGCCGACAGCCCTATTTGCCTCAGAAGCCTGATCATCATCAGCGGTTCCCTCTTCACCATACAGTTCGTTCAAAGCGATAAGTTGCATCGTATTATTGAAATGATCGAACACGATGATGTCCTTATACATAATATAATAGATATCCGGTGCATCATTCTTTGCCATCGTGGTATCCTTTACAGGGATATTCTCGAAGTAGCGTACAGCATTGAAGGTCGTGAATCCATAAAGTCCACAGAAATTCTTCCCCTCTCCCTCAACATGGAAACTCTGGATGAACTCATTGAAAGCCTTCGAAATGGCGAGCTTACAATCTTCTCCCTTTCCGTCGCCAAAAGCTGGAAGTTGCTGTTTTTCAACACTGCCATCAGGATAAGTCTTGATAACCTCTCCATGACTCACGGCAATGCTAGCCAATGGATGTACACCAATAAAGGAACGGGAATTTTCAGAACCATGGTAGTCGCTACTCTCCATCAGAGCCGACTGGGGGTAAATATCTCTCAATCGCATATAAACTCCCACAGGCGTATAGAGGTCGGCGAGAATCGTGCGAGTTACTGTCGTATAATTAAACTTAGCCATTTTTTCTTATTGATTGAACTTTAACTAATTACACCCACATGCCCTGAAAGGGCAGAAGCTCCTAGCCCAGGGTAACACCCTGGGTAGTAATGAGTGTAAGCCTGTCGCCCTGAAAGGGCAAAAGCTTTAAAATACTTTAGAAATTTCCATATTCTCCAGCCATTTCCTTATGGCTCAAATAGGTTTCTACATCCTTGTCACCACGGCCAGAAACGGTCAAAACAACCACGTCGTCCTTCTTGAACTTCATTTTCTTCAAGGCAGCCACAGCATGAGCACTTTCAATGGCTGGTATGATGCCCTCCATACGAGTCAGTTCGTAACCGGCATAGATAGCCTCATCATCCTTGATGGCAAGTACATGACTTCTGCCTCTTGTTGCCAAGTCTGCATGCATAGGTCCAATACCCGGATAATCCAAACCGGCACTGATAGTGAAGGCTTCCTCAATCTGTCCATCCTCTGTCTGCATCACAAGCGTACGGGCACCGTGAATGATTCCCTCTGTACCACAATGCATGGTTGCAGCCGTGTAATTAGTATCAATACCATGACCGGCAGCCTCAGCCAGATAGATCTGAACCCGTTCATCATCGATATAATGATAGATGGTGCCTGCAGCATTGCTACCGCCACCAACACAAGCGATGAGGTAATCAGGATAATCGCGGCCAATCTTCTCTTCCAACTGCCATTTCAGCTCCTCACTGATTACACTCTGCATCTTTGCTACGATATCAGGATAAGGATGAGGTCCCATCGTAGAACCTACAATATAGAATGTATCCTGTGGATGACAGCACCAGTCGCGGATAGCCTCTGAGCATGCATCACTCAAAGTCATATTGCCCGTACGGACAGGATTCACCTTGGCACCCAGCATCTTCATACGCTCCACATTGGTATGCTGGCGCTCCACATCGGTAGCACCCATGAAGATTTCACACTTCATATCCATCAAGGCACAGACGGTGGCAGTTGCAACTCCATGCTGTCCGGCACCGGTTTCGGCAATGATACGCGTTTTACCCATCTTCTTTGCCATCAGAATCTGACCGATGGTATTGTTAATCTTGTGCGCACCGGTATGATTCAGATCCTCACGCTTCAGATAGAGTTGGCATCCATACTTTTCGCTCATTCTCTTCGCATAGTAAAGAGGTGAAGGGCGGCCAACATAATCCTTCAGGAGCGCATAATACTCTTTTTTGAACTCCTCGCTCTCTATGATAGGCTTATAAGCCTCCTGAAGCTCAGTTACACACTTATATAAAATCTCTGGAACATAAGCTCCTCCGAATTTTCCAAAAAATCCTTTATCGTCAACTTGATACATAATACTTGAAACTTTGAACTTTGAACTTTGAACTTGATGATTACTTTCTTTGAACCTTAATGTTTCAATGCCTCGAAGAGTTCATCGAGTGCCTGGTCTGGATTGCCTACTTCATTGAGCAATGTCACAAACTTACTACCTATGATGGCACCTGCTGCGTTATCCTGTGCACTCGTAAGAGTCTGCTTGTTACTGATTCCGAAACCAATCATACGAGGATTACGAAGATTCATACCATTGATATGATTAAAATAAGCCAACTTAGCATCGCCGAAGCTACTCTGGGCGCCCGTAATACTGGCAGAGCTGACCATATAGATAAAGCCGTCAGTATGTTCGTCTATGAATCGGATACGCTCCTCACTTGTCTCTGGGGTAATCATCATGATAACGCGAATATCATATTTGTCAGCAATAGGCTTTACCACTTTCAGATAATCATCAAATGGAAGATCAGGAATGATAGTTCCACTTACACCACTTTCTACACAACTCTGGAAGAATTTCTCAATTCCGTAGTGCATGATAGGATTCAGATAGCCCATCAGCACAAGTGGCAACTGCACTTCATTCTTGATGGCCTTCAACTGAGCGAAGAGCTTCTTTACAGTCATACCATTCTTCAAAGCCTTGATACCAGCACTCTGAATGACAGGTCCATCTGCCAGAGGATCACTGAACGGGATTCCTACCTCTATCATATCTATTCCCTTGCGCTCCATCGCCTTTATCACATCACCCGTTCCTTCAAGGGTTGGGCAACCTGCGCAGAAATACAAGCTCAAAAGCTTGCGGTCTTTATTGTTTGCAAACAATGCATTTATCTTATTCATAATACTCTTTTTAAACTTCTTTGTTTTCTATATTTTCAAGAAATGTATTCAACTTCTCCACATCCTTTAAGCCCGGCTTCACCTCGAACTTCGAATTCAGATCGATTCCGATACACTTTGGATGATGGAAGTTCCTGACTCTCTCTACATCCTCCGGCCCTATTCCACCACTCAAGATGAATGGAACATCGCCATCGTAATTCTCCAAAACCTGCCAATCAAACTGCTGACCACTTCCACCCACCGTTTTACACTTGGTATCGAATAGGAAGTAATCAACAGCACCTACATATTCCTTATATTTCAGGATATCCCCGGCTGTGGAAACGCTGATAGCCTTGATAACTTTCAACAAGCCATTCTGCTTATGAAGCAGTTCACAGAGTTCGCGGCTCTCATTTCCATGCAACTGCACGGCATTCAAATCAAACAGATGAATCTTATCAGAAATCAATCCAGCAGATTCATTGACAAAGACACCCACTCTGCAAACATTCTTATCTGCAGCCGTTCGATCCACAGATTGAGAAGCGAATCTCGGCGACTTTGGGTAGAAGATGAATCCCATCATATCCACCCCTAGCTGAGCCACCTTTTCTATATTCTCAGGCTCACGCATTCCACAAACCTTTACTAACATCTGCCTATGATTTTAATTGATTGATAAATTGAGCGAGCGCCTCTCCAGGCTCAGCCTGTTTCATAAACTGCTCACCCATCAGGAACCCCCTGAATCCACCTTCTTCTCTTAATCTGAGAACAGTCTGGGGCTGGGAGATTCCACTCTCACTCACTCTGCATACATCCTTCGGAAGCATTTCGGACAGTCGGAAACTGTTTTCCACATCCGTCACAAAGGTTCCGAGGTTGCGGTTATTGATTCCGTACATATCCGGTTCCAACTCTGCATATTCGAAATCACGTTCGCCATGCATTTCCAAAAGAACCTCCAATCCCAGTTGATGAGCCATTCGCATCAGATTTCTGCATTCTTCCTTGGAAAGACAGGCTGCAATCAGCAACACCGCCGAAGCTCCACAATATCGAGCCTGCAAGAGCTGATATTCATCTACCACGAAGTTCTTATATAATATAGGTAGAGTTACACCTACATGGCGAGCCTCCTGGATAAACTCATCATAGCCACCAAAGTAATCTATGTCTGTGAGGATACTCAGCGCCGTTGCCCCATTCTGCTGATAGCTTAGAGGAATGATACTGGCCTTTCCCTCTTCCTTGATCCATCCTTTGCTAGGAGATTTACGCTTGAACTCTGCGATGATTCCAGTCTCCGACTTCATCAACGCTTCCTTCATGCTTCCACCCGGAACACATCCTTCATCCTCCTGCATCTTCTGCTCAGTGAGGGTAATCATCTGGCGGGGTTGGATAAAGCGTTTACGCTGTTCTATCTCGATTCTCTTGTGAGCGATGATTTCTTCTAAAATATCCATTTTCCTTAACTATTGAGTTCCACGAATTTCTTGAATGTAGCAAGAGCCTTTCCAGAATCAATGCTTTCGCGTGCAATCTCCACGCATTCATCGATGCTCTTCTTTCCCTTCTCCATCACCTGGATGCCGAAGGCTGCATTGGCAAGCACGATATTCTTCTGCGCTGGCAGGGCACGATTTTCGACTACTGCATCAAAAATATCCTTTGCTTCCTGCTCGGTAGCTCCGCCTCTCACCTCTTCAGGTTTGGCTATCTCGAAGCCCAGATCCTGTGGCTTGAAGATTCTCTCGTAATTGTTGGTAGTAACCTTGAAATCACTGGTAAGTGAAATTTCATCATAACCATCAATGCTGTTTACGATTCCGTAATCTATGCCGATTTTCTGGTAAACCTGATTATAGAGACGCATCTGGTCGAGGTTGGCAACACCGAGCAACTGGCATTTTGGCTGACTAGGATTAACCAAAGGTCCCAGGAGATTGAAGACGGTAGGAAACTGAAGTGCCTTGCGGATAGGACCCACAAACTTCATTGCCTTGGCGAAAAGCTGAGCGTGAAGATAAACGATTCCAGCCTCATCGAGAGAACGGTTGAGTTTATCAAGATCATCAGTAAACTGCACTCCGTGATTCTTGATAACATTGGAAGCACCACTCACCGAAGTTGCAGCGAAGTTACCATGTTTAGCCACTTTATATCCTGCACCAGCAATGACGAAACAAGAGGTAGTAGAGATATTGAAAGTATTCTTGCGATCACCACCAGTTCCTACAACATCGATATATCGGTCACAATTGAGAATGGCAGGAACACCAGTCTCCAAAATACCATCACGGAAACCGAGAAGTTCATCTACAGTCACACCGCGCATCTGCAAACCAGTAAGCAGGGCTGTAATCTGTTCCTCGGGAAACTCACTCTGAGTAATTCCCAGGATAATATTCTTGGTCTCTTCACGGGTCAACTCCTCGTGGTTCAACATTCTGTTCAAGATATTCTTCATTTCCATAATCCTGTTCTCCTATATATTTTTATTTTGTTAATACTCTTTCAAGTAAGAATCATTTTCCGAAACTCCCCAGATATGTAAAAAGGGCCTGTCGTAAGTTACGGCAGGCCCTTAGTATATTTGGATTTGCATCCACACGGGTACTCGACTCACGACTTTCTAGATCTTGAGTTACGCCACCACCATGCTGTAGATACAAACGAGTTCATCATATTTTTAATTTTTTATTTTGTTTCTTTTAATTATAATTTGTTACTGGCATAGTCACTACAACTAACCGATTGCAAAATTACACTTTTTCTACGAAATAGCAAACTTTTTATCTCAAAAATAATCATTTTAACAGAAAAAAGTTGTTTTCTTCTTATTTTTCTCTTTCTTTTTACCCTTACACCTTATTATATAAAAGTAATCGGAGTACTATTCACAAAAAAATATAAGCACCAGATATAATAAAACCACAAGGTCATCGTTTATGAATATATAAGCATCATGATGAGGAATCATTCCCATAACCGATGCCAATCAGAAACAGCATAGTATTAATCAATTCATAAAAAATATGCCTATGAAGCATTTATTTACTTCCGAAGAGATGAGACCATCTGCCAAGACCATCTATTTCATCAAACAGATGGCTTACACTTATCGCGCATTCAAGAAGAATGAATCTTGCAAGGCGTATTTCATCAACTGATTGCAACATATAATCAAAGTAAAGAAATAAAAATGAAGACAATGGTTTCCCCTTCTCTCCTCTCAGCCAATTTCATTGACTTGAAGAGCGATGTAGAAATGATCAATAAGAGTGAAGCAGACTGGCTCCACATGGACATTATGGATGGTGTATTCGTGCCCAACATCTCCTTCGGTTTCCCTGTATTGGAAGCCGTGGCGAAAGTTTGCACCAAACCTCTCGACGTACACTTCATGATTGTACACCCAGAGCAATACATAGAGCAAACCGCCAAGATTGGTGCCATGATGATGAATGTGCACTACGAGGCATGCACTCACTTACACCGTACTATCCAGCAGATTCATGCAGCTGGTATGAAGGCTGGCGTAACCCTCAATCCTTCTACTCCTGTAAATGTCCTGGAAGATATCATCTGCGATGTGGATATGGTGCTGCTGATGAGCGTGAACCCTGGATTCGGCGGACAGAAGTTTATAGAAAACACCATCAAGAAGGTACATCGCCTACGCAAGCTCATCAAGGAGAGCGGCAGCCATGCACTTATCGAGATAGATGGTGGTGTACAGGGTGAAACTGCCCCACGACTCGTACAGGCTGGAGCCGATGTACTGGTGAGTGGCAGCTACGTCTTCAAGAGTTCAGATCCTTGTGCAACTATTCACAATCTGAAAGAATTGAAAAAGGAAGAGGACTAAAGAATTTCGACCTGTATGGTTGAAATTACCCAATACGCCCTGAACCAACGATATAGAAGTAGCAAGAAGATTAAACTTCCCGCTGATAAAACAGCGGAAAGTTTAGTCAAGCTGCAAGCTGATGTGATAGTCCTTCGCCATACGACGTAGGTTATGAAGCGCATAACGCATACGTCCCAGACTCGTATTGATACTCACATTCGTCAATTCAGCAATCTCCTTGAAAGTCAACTGCTGATAGAATCTCATATATATGAGTTCCCGCTGGTTAGGAGGCAGAAAATCCACCAACCGTCTCACATCGCTCAACACCTGGTTGCGCACGATTTCCTTCTCCACAAAACTATCCGTCACAGCATCTCCCTTCAGACGAGAAAGATCATTATCGTTATGCTGGTCGGTAAAAAGCAGATTTTTGGCATCACGATAGCCATCGACAATTACATTGTGAGCTATACGCATAAGCCATGAGACAAACTTACCATTAGGCAAATATTGCCCATTCTGAAGTTTGACTATCGCCTTCACGAAAGTTTCCTGAAATATATCGTTCGCCAACTCTTCATCATGTACGACAAAGAGGATGTAAGAAAACAGCTTTACCTCACAGCGGGACAACAATAGGTCAAAAGCCTTATTGTCGCCCTCGACGTAAGCCAAGGCCAATTCTTCATCTGTCATTTGATTGAGTTTTCTCATTTCTTAATCCTTATTTTATCATTAAGTAAATGTCTAAATCGATAGGCGAATCTTTATTTGAAGTATTAATAATGTTAAATTTCACCGCAAAGATACACTTTTTTGTTAGAACAGCCAAATTTTTAACTAAAAAACTATCGGAAATATATTTTTTATGTATCTTTGTAACCAAATTGCGACAAACAAAATTTTTATTCATTAATCTCTGAAACAAGCAATGAACCGATTATTCAAGACATTACTATTGTCTTTGCTCATTCCTGTATGTACACTACTCACCATGCATCTACGCATACAAGGCTACAGACTCGGACAGGGTCTCCGTCCACAGCTCATCAACTTCGTACGCAGCGAGCGCATCCTTATAAAAGATGTAACGAGTATTTCTAAATAAGAAGTCCCCCTCACTGCTCAACACGAGCCGCAAGGGAGACTAAAAGTTATGAGTAATCTAAATTCTAAGCTTACTTCTCTTCTGCAGCCTCAGCAGGCTTTTCTGCTGTCTTCTTGGCTGTAGTTCTCTTGGCTGGTGCCTTCTTGGCAGCAGTCTTCTTGGCAGCTGGCTTCTCAGACTTCTCTGCACGAAGCTTTGCTACCTCCTTCTCAATCTTCTCTATCTTAGCCTGGAGACGGGTAATCTCCTTGTCCTTCATCTCGATTTCCTCATCCTGGTTGGTGATGGTGGTAAGAAGACCCTCCAACTGATCATTATCTACATCAGTAGGATAGAGATCGTTTACTCGGTTGATGAAGTCACCAAGAATATTCATATAGTTGGTGAATGCATCGAATGGACTGGCATAAATACCTCTGTCAAGACCTACGTTGCTAGGCTTGGTGGTCATGAAGCGGAAGTTATTGCTTGCCTGGAGATAATCCCAGTCCTGATTGATACGTGGATCATTGGCGATACGTACACGATCAGCTACGCTATAAAGCTTGTTGAAAGCCTCGCGCTGCATTGGGTTACCGAGCCAAGAACTTACGTCACGCTCCTCATCTACCCAACTCAATGTATCAGGTACATTAATCTCACCTACAGACTTGATCTTCTTGCAGATTTCAGTAGGAGTAGAGAACGTAATGCCACGCTGCTTAGCGCATTCAGGCAAAGCTTCATAAACTCAAGGATGTTGCTAGACAATGGCTGAGCAATACCAAGAGCCGACAACTCCATGAAGATATTGATAACCTGCTCCTCCTCTGGGAATGAAGCAATGTCGTTCATATAGTTATCCGCGAAGAGTGGATAGCCCTCCCAGTCGCTGTTGGCGAAGCGCAAAGAGATATCATCGCTCAGACGTACATCACGAAGCAAGAGCTTGAGCTTTGGATTCATCGCACAGTGATATACATAGTGTGGTGACTTCCAACCCAATACGTGCTTAGCACCTTCGGTAAGCATACCCACGAAGTCCATATCAGCTACAGTAGCACCAATCTCATCGCTATAGATGAGAGAAGAGTTGCGGAGTACGGTAGGCTTCTTGCCGAAGTACTCTTCAATCTTTGTGCACTGGCGCTTCACCTCAGACTTGAAGGTCTCCTCGTTGACGAGAGAAGAAAGGCCGTGAGAATAAGGCTCTGCGAGGAACTCTACACAACCGGTCTGGTTCAATTCCTGCAACTTCTCCAAAACCTGAGGAGCGTGAAGCTCCAACTGCTCCATACCGACACCAGAGAGCGAGAAGGCAACCTTGAAATACTGACCGCTCTTCTCAATCATCTCCTGGATAGCATTGAGTGCAGGCATGTAAGAGCGCTCTGCGATGTCGTTGATGCTACGCTCATTCTCATAATCATCATAGTAATAATGATCAGTACCGATGTCGAAGAAGCGGTAGCGTTTCAGATGGGTAATCTGATGTATCTCGAAATATAAACAAATTGTTTTCATACTTTGAACTTTAAATTTTGAACTTTGAACTTTATGATTAGCCCTTTAACATTTAACATTAAATATTAAACATTACTTCCATCCCAAAGTCTTGAGATAGAGATCCTTGATGCGGGCTCCCACTTTCTCCCAGGTAATCTGATCTACTTCCTTTCTGCCTTCCTCTGAGAGATAATCGAAGAGACTCTCGTTGTGGCAGATGCTGTAGATAGCATCGGCAAGGGCATGGATATCCCAGTAATCTACCTTGATACAGTTGGTGAGGATTTCACCGCAACCACTCTGTTTAGAGATAATGGTAGGTGTACCACACTGCATAGCCTCCAAAGGAGAGATACCGAATGGCTCACTCACGGATGGCATTACATATACATCACTATCCTTCAGGCACTCATATACCTGCTTGCCTCGCATGAAACCAGGGAAGTGGAAACGGTCGGCAATACCTCTTTCGGCTGCCAGATAAATCATCTGATCCATCATATCGCCCGAACCTGCCATGCAGAAACGCACGTTGCGGGTACGGTGCAACACCATATTGGCTGCCTCTACGAAATACTCAGGACCCTTCTGCATGGTGAGACGTCCCAGGAAGGTTACCACCTTCTCCTTGCCCTTATGGTCTGGGCGTGGAATGTCCTGCCACTCCTGCTTCAATGGATACACCGCATTGTGCATGGCAAAGCACTTGCGTGGATCCTGATGATACTGGTTAATCACGGTCTGACGGGTCAACTCAGATACACACATGATGCAGTCGGCATTATCCATACCGTCCTTCTCGATAGCATATACGGTAGGGTTCACCTTACCACGGCTACGGTCGAAGTCGGTAGCATGTACATGGATGCACAATGGCTTGCCACTCACTCGCTTGGCATGGATACCAGCAGGGAATGTCAACCAGTCGTGGGCGTGGATAATATCAAATTCTTCGCTACGGGCAACAACGCCAGCGATGATGCTGTAGTTGTTGATCTCGTCGTGGAGATTAGATGGATAACCGCCGGCAAAATCCATACAGCCGAGGTCATTCACGTTCATATAGTTAAAGTCGGCATAGATGTGGTCACGGTAGCGGAAATAGTCATCAGGATTCATGATGTTGCCCACACGCTGCTGCACATAGTCATGATTGACGTCGCGCCAGGCGATAGGCACACTGTTCATAGCCACAAATTTACATGCACTGCGATCCTCATCACCGAAAGGATGAGGCAGACACAATGTAATATCGACATCTCCCTGGGCATGCAAGCCCTGGGTGATACCAAAGTTGGCAGTAGCCAAGCCACCAAATACGTGAGGAGGATACTCCCATCCAAACATTAATACTTTCATATAGCGTCCTCCTTATATTAATATTGATACTTTTCTAGTAATTCGAGCGCACGGAGAATCTCTGCCACGTTCATGGCGAAAGATATGGCGCCTCGACCTGAGAATGGTGGGTTGCCATCGAAGAGCTCGCTGATTGTACCAAGGCAGTGATAAGACATTTCGTCGTCGTAACCTACCATCTGGCGCTCAACGAAACTCAAGCGGGTACGCTTGTAGAGTTTCAAGCTTGCCTCCATATAGAAACCACCCAGCCATGGCCATGCTGTTCCCTGATGGTAAGCATAGTCGCGCTGTGTCTGAGGACCTACATAGATAGGATTATAACCGCCACTCTTAGGTGAGAGTGAGCGCAATCCCTTAGGTGTAAGGAGTTCGCGGGTACAGATATCAAGTACCTTCTTCTTCTGGTCTTGTGACAATGGAGAATAATCGAATGCCACTGGGAAGATCATATTTGGTCGAACACTCCAATCCATCATATTGCCATCTACATAGTCATAGAGATAGCCATACTCATTGAGGAATGTATCAACGAACGACTTCTTGGTAACCTCAGCCTGAGCCAGCAATTCCTGCTGTGCATCCTCTTCGCCTGCTGTTCCTGCCAAAGCAGCACAGAAGCACAAAGCGTTATACCACAGAGCATTGAACTCTACGATATATCCGGTACGAGGCACTACAGGGCGGCCATTAGCCGTAGAGTTCATCCAGGTCACAGCCTTGTCCTTACCATTGGTATAGAGCAAGCCGTTCTCCATCAACTCCAGGTTAGGGTGCTTGTTGTCTCTGATGAAATTGATGACATCCTTGATAAACTGACCATACTTCTTGTAGCACTCCTCCTTAGAGGTCTCCTTGGCATACTGCTGAAGAGCCCAGATAGCCCAGAGAGGTACGTCAGGCATCTCGATTTCTGTAATATGAGTAGTAAGAGGCTTATCCTCCATGAACTCATAGTATCCGCGCATGGCTGTCTGCATCACAAGCTCGAAGTAGTCGTTCTCCTCGATTGAGAGAGTAAGACCTGGGAGCGAAATGAATGTATCACGTGCACGGCACTTGAACCATGGATAACCAGCCTGAATGTAGCGGTCGTCGTTCTTTTCACGGCGATGGAACTGATGTGCAGCATTCACCAGGCAATGGAAGAAATTATCGCGAGGTGCACGTTCATCCACCTCTTTATCAAAGAGTTTCTTCAAGCTGGTAGTCTTGATTTCAGATGTAGCTGCAGCAAAGACAATAGACTCGCCTTTCTTGATATCCATCTCGAAATATCCTGGTACATAGAGGTCTTCATTAGAAGCATAACCTCTCTCCTGCTCCTTAGGATATTCCACACCACGATACCAATCTGGGCAGAATTTAAACTCGTTCTTCTTTGAGAACTGCATATAGAGGTCTGGATAACCAGCATACATACATGTCTTAATTCCGTTGTCAACACCAGAGTAGTCACGAGATGCGGTTGCATTCTCATGGGTAAACTGACGCACGCTGCGGAACGCCAAGAAAGGACGGAAACGAAGTGTTGTGGCAGAATGACCGTCAACCAGCGTATAGCGGATCAGGATTCGATCTTCATAATGCTGGAAGACTACCTCTTTCTTGAGGATCACACCACCCACGCGGTAAAGTGTAGTAGGCACCTTATCGCAATCAAACTCACGAATGTACTTGTGGCCCAACGGACTGAAGTTGTTGCCCTGGTACTTATGCAGACCAAGATTGAATTCAGCACCATGCTGAATCACCGTAACATCCAGAGAACTCAAGAGAACATGGTTGTCGTCGTCCAGCTCAGGAACCGGTACAACCAGAAGTCCGTGGTACTTACGGATATTACAGTCCACTATCGTTGAGCACGAATATGCGCCCGAGCGATTAGTCCTTAACAACTCTTTCGGCAATGACTCTTGTAAGTTGGTCATCAGGGCCTTTTCGAATTTTAGATAACTCATAGATCTATATTAAGGTTTTAATATTTGTTGACTATATTTATTGCATTCAAAGGTACGGCTTTTTTGCGGGAAGACAAAGGAAAAAGTGACACATTTTTAGAAAATCTTACTTTTGTATGTTTTAAAACATATTTTTAGCGTTTTTTATTGAGTTATATCAAAAAAAATGTGTAATTTTGCAGCCGATTTAACGAACTAGTGCATAAATAGACGAACGATAATGGTTGAAAAGAAGAAAGATGCGAATAAAGCTAAGGTAGCCCGAGAGATTTCGAAAATATGGGGCGGACTCGAGAGCGACCAGATTGCAACATTGAAAGAACATGTTGAAATCACCAAATACAAGAAAGGAGAAATGATTTATCAGTGCGATGAAACTCCCACTGATGCAATGTGTCTTCTCACTGGCAAAGTGAAGATATTCAAGGATGGCATCAACGGAAAAAGCCAGATTATCCGCGTCATCAAGCCGAACGAATTCTTCGGATTCCGTGCTTATTTCGCAAACGAAATCTACAAGACTGCAGCTCAGGCTTTGGATACTTGCACCGTAGTCCATTTTCCACTACCCGTACTGATGAAGCTGCTGCAGAAAAGCTACAAGATCGGACACTACTTCATCAAGTACCTGAGTGTAGAGATCGGAAAATCAGACGACCGCACTGTCAATCTCACCCAGAAGCACATCCGTGCCCGCCTCGCAGAAGCACTTCTGTTTCTGCATGATTCATACGGACTGGCTAAAGACGGAGTCACACTAGACTGCAGCCTGAGCCGTGAAGACCTCGCCAACATATCCAACATGACAACGAGCAACTGCATCCGCACACTCTCAGCCTTTGTTTCAGAAGGTCTGATAGAAACGAATGTCAGAAAGATCAAGATTCTCAATGAAGAGGAAATCAAGAAAATAGCAAAAGGATAAAAGCCACAACATAACCAATGAGGGTGAGTTCTAATCATAGAACTCACCCTCATTGGCGTTTATGCAGGAATCAGGAAGTTGATGACTTCCTGAATTACAGTTATCTTATAAGACCCCACAGGCGTATTCATCAATCTTCCATCAATGCCAATCAAGGCATGAGAAGCCTCCTCTACCTCCACCTCGCGGGTACGGTAAGGATGCACACTCTTATGATTCAGGAACTTTCCCTTTACAAAGAGATAAATACCCTCAAAAAGCTGGGTCATCTGCGGATGATAAACCACAGAGACATCCAGCAGACCATTATACGGCACGGCATTTGGAGTCTGACCATAGCCGGAAGCATTGCCCACACACATCGTCATCACTCTGCGCTTGATGACATCAGAGTTGATCCTGATATGCATCTTGTAGTCGAGACGCTGGAAAATCATCAGAATGAACGAGAAAATGAAAGACAGCGTACGGGAACCGAAGACATGACGGGTCTGGCGACGCAGATTCATAATCGCTGCAATGAGTCCGATGTTCACACAGTTGAGGAAATAGCGCAAGCACTTCTCCCCCTTCTTGTTGGTGTATCGGATACATCCCAGGTCAATCTTTCTCACCCTGCGCTTCTTGAGCCAAGCCACCGTCTGCTCCACGTTACTGTCATCGAATCCCCAGAAACGGGCGAAATCATTCATCAGTCCATTAGGAATCACTCCCAACGCCACTTCATTGCGCTCGGAAGCATCCATCTGCATCAGACTATTAACGGCATCATTGAGCGCAGAATCTCCGCCAACAATCACTATCGTCTTATAGCCATTGTTGACAAACATCTTCACCAGTCGCTCTACGCTTTTCTGGTTTTCGCTCTGCACAAAGTCGTAATCCACGCCCTGCTGCCTGAGCACCTTTTCTATCTTTTCCCAGCGTTTGGCACTGCGCCAACCGCCACGGGGACAATACAGAAGCCCCCACTTATTTTCATTCACTGCCATGATTTTTACTTTGAACTTTTAATTATCTCCAGCACCTGCTCCACTTTCTGTTCCATCGGCTGCAGAGCATCTATCCAATGAATGGTAAAACCTCTTCTCTCCATACCGCGGAACCAGGTCATCTGGCGCTTGGCAAACTGATGGATGGCTATCTCCAGACCTCTGAACATTTCCTCATAGGTGGTTTTGCCAATCACATATTCGGTGATAAACTTATATTCCAAACCATAATAGATGAGGTTTTCTGCCGGAATTCCCCTATCGAGCAAACCTTTGATTTCATCCACCATCCCTTCCTGGAGTCTCTGATTCAGCCTTCGGGTAATCTTCTCTCTACGGGCATCACGATCAATACCGACACCTATGATGAGCGAATCAACAGCAGGCAATTCCCGTTCCGGCATAGGATGCTCCAGATTATAGGTTTCAATCTCAATAGCCCGGATAGCCCGCTGTGCAGTATCCACATCTGTGCGATTGTGCATATTGGAACCCGTCTTAGCCTTCAGCTCTTTCAGCATCACCGTAAGCTCATCCAGGCTCTTATCAGCCAGCCGGTCTCTCAACTCCTGGTTCTGTGGTACAGGCGAAAGATGATATCCCTTGAGCACAGACTCGATATACAGTCCTGTTCCGCCGCACAAGATAGGCAGCACGCCCCGTTTCCGGATATCGAGATAGGCATCATAGAAATCTTGCTGATATTCAAAGAGGTTATACTTGGTTCCCGGTTCGCAGATATCTATTAAGTGATAAGGTATCAACTTACCGTCCACCGTATAATCTTCCAGGTCTTTTCCCGTACCGATGTCCATGCCACGATACACCTGGCGACTATCGGCGCTGATAATCTCCGCCCCCTGGGTAGTTTCACCCCACGCAGCAGCATCCAAGCCGTTAATCTTGGAAGCAAGCGCTGCGGCAAGGCTCGTCTTTCCGCTCGCAGTAGGACCTAATATGGTAATCATCGTCTGTTTCATGCCGCAAAGATAAAGGAAATAATTGATAATACAAAATAAAACGAAAAGAAATTCTCACATCAAGACAATCTGAGATAAAAAAGCCGCCCAGCATCAGAAATGCTGGGCGGCAATATTTTCTTAATCGTTAAGAGGCAACGAATTAACCGTTGTGCTTCTTCATGATCTTGATCAACTCAACAACCTTGTGTGAGTAACCAATCTCGTTGTCATACCAAGAAACAACCTTAACGAAGTGTCTGTCAAGTAAACACCTGCGTTAGCGTCGAAGATAGATGTCAAAGCGCAACCCAAGAAGTCAGAAGAAACAACAGCATCCTCTGTGTAACCGAGTACACCCTTCAACTCACCCTCAGAAGCAGCCTTCATTGCAGCGCAGATAGCCTCCTTAGAAGCAGCCTTCTTCAAGTTAACTGTCAAGTCAACAACAGATACGTCCAAAGTAGGAACACGCATAGAGATACCTGTCAACTTACCGTTCAACTCAGGGATAACCTTACCTACAGCCTTAGCAGCACCTGTAGAAGAAGGGATGATGTTGCCAGCAGCTGCACGGCCACCACGCCAGTCCTTCATAGATGGACCGTCAACAGTCTTCTGTGTAGCAGTTGTAGAGTGAACAGTTGTCATCAAACCTGTCTCGATACCGAAGTTATCGTTCAATACCTTAGCGATAGGAGCCAAGCAGTTTGTTGTACAAGAAGCGTTAGAAACGATCTTCTGACCGTTGTACTTGTCAGTGTTAACACCGCAAACGAACATATCAGCCTGGTTACCGTTAGCGTCAGCCTTAGAAGGAGCAGAAAGTACTACATACTTAGCACCAGCCTTCAAGTGCTTCTCAGCCTTGTCGTAAGCGAGGAAGAGACCTGTAGACTCAACTACGTACTCAGCACCAACCTCATCCCACTTCAAGTTCTCAGGATCACGCTCAGCAGTAACACGGATGTGGTTACCGTTTACGATCAACTCGTTCTTCTCAACGTCAGCCTCGATAGTACCGTCGAACTGACCGTGCATTGTATCATACTTCAACATGTAAGCCATGTAATCAACTGGGCACAAGTCATTGATAGCTACTACCTGTACTTCCTTTGCGTTCTCAGCCTCAACTGTAGAACGGAATACGAAACGACCGATACGGCCAAATCCGTTAATACCAATCTTAATCATTGTTCTAATATTTAAATTAAAAGTTTAAAAATTATATCTTTTAAGCTATCAAGCGAATCCGAAGGAGCTGATAACACCTTTTTTCATCCCTATCAAGCATTTTTCTTCTTTTCGAGCGCAAAGTTACAAAAAATTTTCTAACTTTGCACACGAATAGAGTATTAAATAAGTTAAAAAAGGGCGATAGAACTCGAATATTACCTATTTTTAGCACTTTAAGATGCCATACTGACAACTCCATATTGCAAAATGCAATTATTAGAAGGAAATAGAGTATGACACCAGAAGATAAAGTGAAGGTTGCGACTGAAACTTACACCTTATTATATTAAGGGGGAAAAGCTTCATGGCTCACTGAAAAGCAAAAAAGAGACCATTTCAAGGAAAGTATTAATCATTATAAACATTAAAGACTATGGGTAAATTTTTGAATGAATTCAAGCAATTCGCCATGCGTGGCAACGTGCTCGACATGGCAGTCGGTGTGATCATCGGTGGTGCTTTCGGCAAAATCGTAAGTTCTGTAGTAGATGACATCATCATGCCTCCTATCGGATGGCTCATTGGCGGTGTCAACTTCTCCGACCTCAAAGTCACTCTTCCTGCCGTAGAGATGATCGGTGGCGAGAAACTTCAGGCAGCAACCATCAATTATGGCAATTTTCTCCAGACAACTCTCGACTTCCTCATCGTTGCCTTCTGTGTATTCATGCTCATCAAGGTAGTGAACAAGGTTACCGCCAAGAAACAGGAAGAGAAGCCTGCTGAAGCTCCTAAGGCCCCAGAGCCTACTCCGGAAGAGAAGCTTCTGACAGAGATTCGCGATTTGCTGAAAGACCAGAAGGGATAACCACTGTTTTTCATGGCAGGATAAAAAAAAGAAGACAGGAATGAGAGGATATGAATACTACTATCAAGACTTGAGAAGAATTCTATCCAAGCCATTCCTGCCCACCCTTAAAGAAAAATATATTTTCCCTTAAGGGTTTTTATTTTTTCCTTAAGGGAAAATATATTTTTCCTTAAGGAAAAAGAAAGTTTCTCTTAAGAGATTTTCCACCAAATTTAACTTGTAAAGTTATTTATTACTAA
>NZ_QSIG01000056.1:0-18430 GCF_003468525.1 Prevotella sp. AM34-19LB
TCAGTTCTTCCAGCAAACTGCTTTGGAACCTGAACGAAGTTGGGATTCTTGCTGCTGTTGTTGACATAATCATTAATATTTTAAATTAGTTCTGCAAATATACATCAAAACCCTGACAACACAAAGTTTTTTTGTGATTTTAACACATAATATTCCCCCAACCTGCCACGAGTATTTGTTCCCTACCGATGTATTCCGGATTAGTATTGGTATGGGATGGCTATCCTTTATCTTATAAAATACGGGAATCCAAACTTTTCCCGAAACTTTTCTCCCGTTTTCTTTGCGTTTTCAAAATAAAGTCGTAACTTTGCAATCAAGATAGATTAAAAAAGGAGGTTGCGATGCCAAAGATATTTGAATACTTCGGATTTATCTTTCTGTTCTATTCAAATGAGCATGAACCAATACACGTTCATGTAATGAAGGATGGACATGAAGCTATTTTCGAGATAATATTAGAAAATGGTGAACTTGTTGAAATTCATAGAAGAACTTCTAGCAAGATACCACCTTTAAGTGAGAAGGATGCTGCTACAGCAGAGGCCTTTGTGAAGAAGTACTATAAGAATATAGTTGATAAATGGGTAAACTTCTTTATTTATAAGAAAAGAATACGTTCAACTAAAATAACGAAGAAATTATGAACTTAAGTATCGTTTCTGCAAAATATGTGGCGCCATTAAAAGTTGAATTACACTTTAATGATGATACCATTAAGACGATAGATGTAGGTGCTTTTATCAGAAATCACCCACATCCGCAATATAACTCTTACTTGAATGAAAACAAATTCAAAAAGTTCAAGATAGAGTTTGGTAATATCGTTTGGGGAAAGAATTGGGATTTGATATTTCCAATAGATAAGTTATATGCTGGCGTTTGCTGCTGAACAAGAAAAGGATGTTGTATAAGTCCTTAATACAGTGACTTTTACCGCACCTCATAGGAAAACAACAAGGGTCTATATGCCACGATGAAAAGGTGGCGTATAGACCCTTTTTACTTTCCGGGATCTTTGATTCTCAAGAATCAAAAACCATTATTTCTTCTCCTCTGGAACCAGGAACTTATCGCCACTCTGCTTTACAAGCTGCTTGGCAAACTTCTCTGGATAACCAGGACGAACTGGAGTAGCACCCAAACCGTATGGAGTCTTCTTGAAGGTACCATTCTTATCGGTTGGCTTGATGATCATATCATTGTACTTCACCACCAGGAACTCGAAAAGCTGGTTCCAGCGACCCAACATCTGCTGAGCCTTCTCAACACTGTAGTCGTTGAGATACTTCACAGCTGCCTGTGGGTTCTGGGCATAAAGCTCCTGAGCCTTCTTCTCAACACCTGCCTGAGCCGCGAAATAACTGTTGTCCAAGCTATCACGAACCTCCTTCAAGGTTGGGAACATCAGGCTGTAACGAGGATAAACCATGTTGCTGGTCATGTTGCAAACCCAGTAAGCGTTCTTCTTGCTGAAATGCAAGGCATCAGCACCAGGAGTATTGTAGCACTCAGGACGCTCGGTCATAGAGCAATATACAGGAGTGAACGCAGCCATATTGGCATCATCGTTGGCAAACCAGAACACGCCGCCAATCTCTCTTGGCAACCATGAACGCATCTGGCTCACGAATACGAAACCACTCTGCTGGGTGCTGACAGGACGCTCGTTGAAATACTGCTTGCCATCCACCTTGTACATCAAAGGTGTAGGACGATAAGGCATCTCCCAGATACCACCGCCGATATCAGAACCGTCGGCTACAGAAAGAGGAGTACCCTCGTAATGGTCGCGCATCACATTCTCTACATCCTGAACACTCACCTTCTTGTTAGGAACCACCCAGAGAGGCATATCCTGCGCATCAGGATTCTTGCCGAGTGCCCAATCCAGATAAGGACTCATATCATAGAAGTGATTCAGCATCGCCCAGGCACGGGCATCGCAGAAACGACGACCCGAGAAATCAGGCTTTGCATACGCCATCTTCCAGGAGAAATCAGCATCCTTGCCCTGGAACCAACCCTTGCTGCGGGCAAAAGATACCACATCCTTGGCATACATCACATTCTTCTTGTCCTTCATGTTGAACTTGCCGATGCGGCTCTGGTTGGCATGCGCACAGACAGCATCATCCGGAATGCGGAGAGCTACCCATACGGCTCCCTTGGAACCAGCACCCTTACCCATCATTTCCATAATCCAAGCCTCGTTAGGATCGCAGATGGTGAAGGTCTCACCGCCAGAGTTGTAACCATAAGTATTGGCGAGGGTGGTCATCACCTTGATAGCCTCACGTGCCGTCTTACTGCGCTGGAGAGCTACATAGATGAGTGAACCGTAGTCCATGATACCGGTAGAATCCACCATCTCCTCACGACCGCCGTAGGTAGTCTCGGCGATGGTAACCTGCCACTCGTTGATATTGCCGATAACGCTGTAGGTCTCGGCAGCCTCAGGAATCTCCCCATAATACTTGTTACTGTCCCAGTCGAAAATCTTACGCATCTCGCCCTTGGCATGTTTAGCCGCAGGATAATGGCACAGGTTCTGGAACATTCCGTAGTCGTCGGCACTATAAGAACACATCACAGAACCATCTACTGATGCCTTCTTGCCCACAATGAAGTTGCTGCAAGCCTCAGCCTCTGAGACACTGCCCAACATAGCTACAGCCATCAGGGCTGAAGCAAAAAACTTATTCATAAAATATACCTTATTTATATATACTCACTACTCACAAGCCTTGAAGCTCATATCCAAACCCTTCACACTATGTGTCAAGGCACCTACAGAGATAAAGTCAACACCCTGCTCTGCATAGTCGCGGATGGTATCGTAGGTGATACCGCCAGATGACTCAGTCTCATACTTGCCAGCGATGATATCTACAGCCTTCTTGGTATCAGGCACTGAGAAGTTATCGAGCATGATACGGTTGACACCGCCGTGCTTCAATACCTGGTCGAGTTCATCGAAGCTGCGAACCTCGATTTCAATCTTCAGATCGAGACCCTTCTCCTTGAGATAAGCGTGGCAACGGTCGATGGCATTATCGATACCGCCAGCGAAATCGATGTGATTGTCCTTGAGGAGAATCATATCGAAGAGACCGATACGATGGTTCATACCACCACCGATCTTCACAGCCTGCTTCTCCAACATACGGAGACCTGGAGTAGTCTTACGGGTGTCGAGGATGTGAGTCTTGGTACCTTCAAGGCGCTTTACATACTTAGCTGTCATAGTAGCGATACCACTCATACGCTGCATGATGTTGAGCATGAGGCGCTCAGTCTGGAGCAGCGAACGGGTCTTGCCCTCTACGATCATAGCGATGTCGCCCTTCTTCACGTGGGTACCGTCCTGCAACAGAACCTCTACCTTCATGGTAGGATCGAAGCGTGCGAATACCTTCTTTGCCAATTCTACACCTGCCAAAACGCCATCTTCCTTGATGAGCAAATGGCTCTTACCCATGGCGTCCTCAGGAATACAACACAAGGTTGTGTGGTCGCCATCACCGATATCCTCAGCAAATGCCAAGTCTATCAACTTGTCTTCTAATTGATCTACGCTTAACATATTATTAATGTTTATTGTTTTTAATGTTTATTGTTTAATCTTTTCCCGTTCCATAGGGCGCAGAGGATGCCTTCCTCATCACGCTCTACCCTGATTTCTCCGCCCAGCCATTCGGTCATGGGCAGCTCCTCACGGAACTCATAGTAGTTGACTACCCTACCCTCGGCTATCTCCACCACTGCCTGCTGCAGGATGGTGCCATCGGGAAGTACCACGGTATGAGCACCGCATCTTCTCAGCTCCTCCATCGTAGTGTCGTTTTAAATCATTATCGCACTTGAAACGTTATCTCGTCTTAAGAGGTTCTGCCTTCATCGGCTTCATTTCCTTGAGCGGCTTCAGCGGTTTGCCATCCGGCATTCTGATAGGATGAACCGGCTTCTGGGATGACATCTCGAAGGTCTGCTCTCCCGGTTTTTCACCTGATGATGATGAAGAGGATGAAGCTGAAGAGGATGAAGCTGAGGAAGCACTATCCTTGCGGAGGCTATCGGATGATGCCGATGGAGAGCTTCCTGCCGGTGCTGCCACAGGCTTCTGCGGATGCATGCGAATCAGTTTGATATGCTCCAGGAACATCAGCTTCAAGGTGGTCTGGGAAGAAACACCCGTGCCGTTATCACCATTCATCAGCATGAAGTATCCCTTCACGCTCTTGATGCCAAGTGAATCAGCATCAGAGAGTTCCACCGAATAATGCTGGGTGCTCTGAATCATGATGGTACGCTGGGCAATACTATCGTTACCAAACTGCACAGCGAGCATCGCAACACCATTGCGCATACCATCCTGATAGATGAACTGCGCATCGAAATCGAGCATCAGGCGGTCGCCCTTATGGAAGGTAGAATCCACCTTGATATCGAAGCTGGTACTATTGAACGGCTTTACAGGCATAAACATCATCGATGTAGCGAGATTCCATACATTAGCCGTATCGCCGGTAGCAGAGAGATTAGCAAACTCTCCTCCCCCCTTGGCACTACCGCCCATGGCTGTAATCTCGTTGTTGTAACGGTCGGTCAGGTCCTTATACACATCCTCCAGCAGTTCGGTATGACGCATATAATAAACCATGGAAGAATCGAACTCGGCAGAGGTGACATCGTGTTTCCGGAGCACCGCCTCGCGGTAAGCCAGGCTCTGTCCCTTGTCGCCGTTATCATCCATGTGTGCCATCGCCAGAGCCAGGTGATAATCATAAAGAATATCCGTCATCTTGCCCTTCGACAAGACGCCGCCTGGCAGGGAAGGCTTGCAAGATGAAACGCTGAAAAGCAAAGCCATCACTGCCACAAGACAAATCATTAACTTCTTCATTCTCATGCCTCCTTTCTATTTCTTTTCTTCCTTGTTATCTTCCTTACTACCTTTCTTGTTAACAGAAGTCTCCTTCTTGTCTGCCTGAGTAGAAGTCTCCTTCTTCTCCCCTTTCTTCTTGTCATTTCCTCCGAGCTGCTCCAGTTCCTTGCGGCAGAAGAGCAGCATGGAAATGATACCCACGCTGACGCAGGCATCGGCAAAATTGAATACAGGATCGAAGAATGTTCCCTGCTGACCACCCCAGAAAGGTACCCACTCCGGCCAGGTATAGCTGAAGAACGGGAAGCGGAACATATCCACTACCTTACCCATGAAGAAAGGTGCATATCCATCGCCGAACGGTACCATATAAGATACGTAATAAGGCGAGGATGCAGTGAACATCAGACCATAGAACATCGAATCGATCATATTGCCGATGGCACCCGTAAGTACCAGGGCTACGAGGATGATGTAGAGCAGACGATGCGTACCCCTCCTGATGATGCGATAGAGATAGACGATGAGAGCGACGATGGCTACAGAGCGCAGCAGGCTGAGCCAGAACTTGCCGATAAACGACATGCCCCACGCCATTCCGTTGTTCTCAATGAAATCGATAAAAAACCAATCTGTAACACGAACAGACTCGCCAAGCAAAAGTGGGTCTTGATGTACAGCTTAATCCATTGGTCGATGATAAGCAGCACAACCACCATTGCCGTGACGAGCCAGCCGATATGTAAATTCCTTTTTTTCTCCATTTATTATTTCTTTCTAGCCTCCTTCGAAGCTACACTCAATGTGGCATGAGGTACGGCACGCAAGCGCTCCTTAGGAATCAACTCACCCGTCTCGCGGTCGATGCCATAGGTCTTGTTCTGAATGCGAACCAGCGCAGCCTCCAGACCCTTGATGAACTTCTGCTGGCGCTGAGCCATCTGGATAATTTCCTCCTTGCTCTGTGCCTCGCTGCCCTCCTCAAGAGCCTTGTAGGTTGGTGATGTATCTACCACATCATTACTATCTGAGTGGTTGAGCTGAGCCATACAGTCACGGTAGGTCTGCTTTGCCACCTTTAATTTCTCTTCAATGATAGCGCGGAACTCCTCGAGTTCTACATCGCTATAACGTGCCTTTTCGTTAGCCATAGACGTTGTTTTGTTATAAAAGTTAGACTAGAGTTTTAAGGAATAGAAGTTAGAAGCGAGTAGTTTGGAAAAACTCCTAACTCCTAACTCCTAACTTCTAACTCCTAACTATTTAATTCTTCTCTACGAGAATGTTCAACTTAAAGTCATCAAACTCGGTCTCAACACCTGCGTTGGCGCCGATTTCGATGCTGTCAGCCAGTACCTGCCCCTTGATGTAGTCGCCGAATGACTCGATGGCTGCGTTGGTCTCCTCATTTGAAGCCACAGTCACCTTGATGCGGTCGGTAATCTCCAGACCAGTCTCCTTGCGGAGGTTCTGGATACGGTTGATCAGCTCACGAGCCATACCCTCCTTCTTCAATTCAGGAGTCAACTCTACCTCAAGCGCTACGGTCAGATTGCCCTCGTTAGATACGAGCCATCCTGGGATATCCTCTGAGATAATCTCCACGTCGGCTACCTCTACTACGGCTTCCTGTCCGTCAATATTCAATGTGATGTTACCTGCCTTCTCGAAGGCTGCAATCTGGTCCTGATTGAGCGCTGACATCTGGGCGGCAACACCCTTCATCAGCTTGCCGAACTTCTTACCCATCACTCTAAAGTTACACTTCACCTTCTTTACGAGAATACCCTGACCCTCAATGAAGTTAACCTCCTTCACGTTCACCTCGTTCTTCAACAGTCCTGCTACTGCCTCGATGTGTGCCTTCTGTA
Organism: Prevotella sp. AM34-19LB; assembly: GCF_003468525.1. Taxonomy (NCBI): domain Bacteria; kingdom Pseudomonadati; phylum Bacteroidota; class Bacteroidia; order Bacteroidales; family Prevotellaceae; genus Prevotella; species Prevotella sp. AM34-19LB. The sequence goes on from NZ_QSIG01000056.1 coordinate 6,760, forward strand.
CATCATCTACGGCTGGAATCATGATCTGCTGCAGTGGCTGACGAACCTTGATGTTCACCTTGCGGCGCAATGCCAATACCATAGAAGTAATCTTCTGGGCGATGGCCATACGCTCCTCCAGGTCGGCGTCGATAGCAGCCTCATCGGCTACAGGGAACTGTGCCAGATGTACGCTCTCCAACTCGCCACCCAAGTCGTGATACAACTCGTCTGCATAGAATGGAGCAAATGGTGCCAAAAGCTTAGCCACTGTCATCAGACAGGTATAGAGAGTCTGGTAAGCGCTGAGCTTATCCTCACTCATTTCCTTACCCCAGAAACGTTTACGGTTCAGACGAACGTACCAGTTAGAGAGGTCATCGTTGACGAATGCGTCGATAAGACGGCCTGCACGGGTTGGGTCGAAGCCAGCCAACTCCCTGTCAACGCCCTTGATGAGAGTATTGAGTGAAGAGAGAATCCAGCGGTCGATCTCTGGGCGCTTCTCGAATGGCACCTGAGCTGCAGCTGCATCGAAACCATCTACATTAGCGTAGAGGGCGAAGAAGCTGTAGGTGTTATACAAGGTTCCGAAGAACTTACGACGGGTCTCATCTACACCGTTAGGGTCGAACTTCAGGTTGTCCCAAGGCTCGCTGTTGGTCATCATATAGAAACGAACTGGGTCGGCACCATACTTGTCGATCATCTCGAATGGGTTGGTTACGTTACCGACGTGCTTACTCATCTTGTTACCCTTGGCATCGAGAACGAGACCTGTAGAGATAACGTTCTTGAAAGCTACGCTGTCGAATACCATGGTAGCGATGGCGTGCAGGGTGAAGAACCATCCACGGGTCTGATCCACGCCCTCGTTGATGAAGTCGGCTGGATAGAACTTAGGAGGAATAGCATATCCCTCGTAGGTGCTGTGGATGAGTGCATCGCGGTCTGCCTCTGTGCCACGGGCCATCTCACCCTCGAATGGGTAGTGGAGCTGGGCGTAAGGCATTGAACCTGAATCGAACCAAACGTCGATGAGGTCACTCTCACGATACATTGGCTTGCCCTCCTCGTTAACCAATACGATCTTGTCAACGTATGGACGGTGGAGGTCAATCTTATCATAGTTCTCCTGACTGTAGTCGCCAGGAACGAAACCATTCTCCTTCAATGGGTTGCTCTGCATGATGCCGGCAGCCACTGACTTCTCGATTTCAGCATAGAGTTCCTCCAGACTGCCGATACACTTCTCGCCACGGTTCTCATCACGCCAGATAGGCAATGGAGTACCCCAGAAACGGGAACGGGAAAGGTTCCAGTCGTTCAGGTTCTCGAGCCAGTTGCCGAAACGGCCTGTACCGGTGCTCTCAGGCTGCCAGTTGATGGTCTTGTTCAATTCTACCATGCGCTCCTTGCGGGCTGTATCCTTGATAAACCAGCTATCCAATGGGTAGTAGAGGATAGGCTTATCAGTACGCCAGCAGTGAGGATAGTTGTGCACGTGCTTCTCGCTCTTGAAAGCCTTTCCCTCCTGCTTCAGGTCGTAGCAGAGCACGATGTTCAGGTCTTCAGCCTTATCAGAAGCCTTCTTGTCCCAAACACCATCCACATTAAACTGTGGGTCGTAGGCATTCTTCACGTAGTCGCCTGCGTGATGACCGTATGCCTCCTTGTTGACGCAAGCGCTTACGAAGTTGTCATCGAGGTCTTCGATGAGATAGAACTTACCCTGCAGGTCAACCATTGGGCGGGTCTCACCCTTCTTATTAATAAGGTAGAGGCCTGGGATGTTGGCATCCTTAGCCACCTTGGCATCATCGGCACCGAATGTAGGAGCGATGTGCACGATACCTGTACCGTCATCGGTAGTAACATAGTCGCCGAGGATTACGCGGAAAGCCTCGCTATCCATCTCAACGAACTTATCTCGGCCATCCTCAGAAGCGAATACCTTCTCAGGATGAGCAGCAGCATATTCTGTAACGAAAGCTGGAGCAAAAGCATCAACCTTCTCGCATGGCTTCACCCATGGCAGGAGCTGCTCGTAGTGCAAGCCTTCGAGTTCTGTACCCTTCATGTGGTCGATAATGCGCCATGGGCACTGCTTCTTCTCCTTGTCGAATGGCAGGAGATCACCCTCCTTGCACTCCTGGTCGGCCTTGAGATATGAACCTACCAGAGCCTCAGCCATCACGAGAGTCATAGGCTCGCCATTGTAGAGGTTGTAGGTCTCGATGGCAACATAGTCAATCTTAGGACCCACACAGAGAGCCACGTTTGATGGCAAAGTCCAAGGTGTAGTAGTCCATGCGATGAAGTAAGGCTTGCCCCACTTGGTCCACTCTGCCTTAGGATCCTTGATGAGGAACTGGGCTGTGGTGGTAAGGTCCTTTACATCGCGATAGCATCCAGGCTGGTTCAACTCGTGAGAGCTCAAACCTGTACCTGCGCCTGGAGAATATGGCTGGATGGTGTAACCCTTGTAGAGCAGGCCCTTGTTGTAGAGCTGCTTGAGGAGCCACCAGAGTGTCTCGATAAACTTGTTATCGTAGGTGATATAAGGATGATCGAGATCTACGAAGTAACCCATCTTCTCGGTCAACTCGCGCCACTCAGCGGTGAACTTCATCACGTTCTCGCGGCACTTGTGGTTGTAGTCTTCTGTAGAGATATACTTCTCAGAAGCCTTGTTGTCGATATCCTTCTTGGTGATGCCGAGTTCCTTCTCGACACCGAGTTCAACAGGGAGTCCGTGGGTATCCCATCCCGCCTTGCGGTGAACCTGGAATCCCTTCATCGTCTTGTATCTGTTGAAAGTATCCTTGATACTACGTGCCAACACGTGGTGAATACCCGGGTGGCCATTAGCAGATGGAGGACCCTCGAAGAAGATAAACTGAGGGCAGCCTTCACGCTCATCGATAGACTTGTGGAAGATATCATTTTTCTCCCACGCTGCTAGTACGTCATTGTTTGTCTGAGTAAGATTCAGACCATTGTGCTCGGCAAATTTCTTAGCCATATTATCTATTAAATTTTATATTGTTTTTACTTTTGGGCGCAAAGTTACAAAAAAAATATGTTTTTCCCGAATATAGAGGTAATAAATTAATAATTTTTCTATTAAAAATCCCGATTTGAGCACCAAAATAGTATCGAATGCTCAAATCGGGAATCAATATTCTGTTAAGGCTGACTGGAAAAGCCATCAGCCTAAACGCAAAAATCCAAAACTGCTGAGGGTTGGAAATCAGTCCAGACTATCCAACCACTTCTGGCCCCACTTACTTTTCAGCCAAAGTAACATAATAGATGCTATCACTGCCAAAACGCCATAAACAATAGTCATTCCTTCAGCGAATCCCATCAAAACTATAGTTAATGCAAAATCCATAACTTTTATTTTTTATTAATTATCACAAATCCTATTTTCTGCCTCTTGCAGCCAGATGGTGGATGCGGCATCGCTAGGCATGCGCCAGTCGCCACGAGGACTCAGGCTCACACTTCCCACCTTCGGACCATCAGGCAGACAGCTGCGCTTGAACTGCTGGTTGAAGAAACGGCGAACAAATGTCTTGAGCCATTTCTTGATGGTCTCCTCATCGTAGGAATCAGGATCGTTGTCGCTGATCTTCACACGCTCCAGATTGGTATCGATGAACGCCTTCTTAGCCAACATATAAATCTTGGCAGGACGGAAACCGAAACGCAGGAAGTAATAGAGGAAGAAATCGTGCAACTCGTATGGACCAACCAGGTCTTCCGTCTTCTGCTTGATGTTTCCATTCTCATCGGCAGGAATCAGCTCCGGACTGATAGGTGTATCAATGATGTCGCGCAGGGTGATGCGGCTCTGCTCATCTACTCCACTCTCGGCAACATGGTTTACCAGATGACGAATCAGGGTCTTAGGGATGCTGGCATTCACGCCATACATGCTCATGTGATCGCCATTATAGGTGGCCCAGCCCAAAGCCAGCTCAGAAAGGTCGCCGGTACCTATCACCATACCGCCCATCTTGTTGGCAAGGTCCATCAGAATCTGCGTACGCTCACGTGCCTGCGAATTCTCGTAGGTCACATCATGCACGCTGGCATCATGACCGATGTCCTCGAAATGCTGTGTCACTGCCTTGGCGATGCTGATTTCACGGATGGTGATGCCCAGACTCTGCATCAGAGAGATGGCATTATTATATGTTCTATCGGTGGTGCCGAAACCTGGCATGGTAACACCCACGATGCCACGGCGATCCATCTTCAGCTTATCGAAAGCCTTGACGCAGACGAGCAGGGCAAGAGTGGAATCCAATCCGCCACTGATACCCACCACCACCGTCTTGGCATGGGTATGGACGATGCGCTTGGCAAGACCCATCAGCTGGATATTGAAAATCTCCTCGCAGGAGGCATCCATATCGCTGCTGGTAGGAATAAAAGGATGCGGATTCACCTCTCTCTCCAACACGAATTCACGCTCGTTCTCAGTAGGATCGGCATCGATGTTACGGATGTTGAACTGTCCGCCGAGAACCGAATATTTGATGTTACGCTGGGCGTTGACATAGGTGGAATTGGTGCGACGCTCCGAACGGAGTTTCTCTACATCAACCTGCGCGATAACCATCTGAGGATCAAGAGAGAAACGCTCACCTTGTGCAAGTAAAGCTCCATTCTCGTAAATCAGGCATTTCCGCCATATACCACATCCTGTGTACTCTCACCGAAACCGCAGGAACTATACACGTATCCGGTCATGGTGCGGGCACTCTGCTGGCTCAGCAGACTCTTCAGATAGTTGTGCTTTCCGATGAGTTCATCGCTCGCAGAGAGGTTGAAGATGAGGTCGGCACCAGCCAGTGCCAGCTTGTTGCTAGGAGGAGCCGGAGCCCATACATCCTCGCATATCTCTACGCCAAACTGCACGCCGTCGTAGGTGTGGAAAATCTGCACATCGGGGGTCAGTTTCACCTTATGTCCGGCATAGCGAACCTCGCAATCGCGCAAGTCCTGCGCAGAGGCAAACCAGCGCTTCTCGTAGAACTCGCTGTAGTTAGGGAGATAGGTCTTAGGCACGATGCCCAGGATCTGTCCGTGCTGGATCACGATACCGCAATTCAGCAGCAAATCGCCAGCCACTACCGGAGCGCCGACAATGGAGATGATGTCGAGCTTGCGGGTGAAATCGAGCAGCATCATCACCGCCTGCTCGGATGATTCCAGGAGCATCTGCTGGCGGAAAAGGTCCTGACAGGAATAGCCTGTGATAGACAATTCCGGGAAGGTAATGATCTCTACGCCCTTGCCTTCTGCCTGGGCTATCAGATCTTCTATCTGTTGGGTGTTGAAGATTACATCGCCTACCTTGACGGCAGGGATGGCACTTGCCACCTTCATAAATCCGTACTTCATAATAAATTACTTTATTGTTACCTGTGTGGCACCATATCCATACTCCTGGAAGGAAGCATCCTGATAGGTGCAGTTCTTATAGCGATAATTCAACTCATGGATGAGTGCCTGGCGCAACACGCCCTCTCCCTTTCCATGGATGAAGATAATCTTCTGTCCCTTATTCTTCTTATTCTCTGCCATTGTCTTCTTGAAGATATCCATCTGATAATGAAGGATATCAGCAGAATTCATTCCAGCAGTTGTTTCAAGAACCTCGTCTGCATGAAGGTCGATGATGAGGGTACCGTCATCCTTCTTGCTTTTCTTCTTGCTGGTGTTGGCAATCACCTTCTCGTCCTTGTACATCTGCTCCTTCAATCGCTTGGAATCGATGACCAGCGGACGGGCTACCTCGTCGTTCTCCACGATGGTGAAGAGATAGGCTGGAGTCTCGAAGAAATCATTCTCCTCGAAGAGATGGAGCTTGTAGAACTTCACTGGGTCCAGGCGGAACTGGACATCCGTAGCTGGCTTCAGCAGGAATGGCTTGTCCTTCTTGTAGGCAATCATCTGGATAGCGATGTGCTCCATCTCATTTAGAGCCTCACGACCGAATTCCTCGATGAAGAGCTTGGTGTTTGGCTCGATTTCGCCCTCCGCCTTCAGGGTCCACGCATTGCCCTCGGCTACGAGATAGGTGTAGCGCAGATAGTAGTTGCTGTCGTTCACCATATACGACTCGAAGCGGGTATTGGTCACATCCTTGATATCGATAGGCACGAAGGCGAGGTAAGCGCTGAGCTTGTTACCGCCCGTACGCTCCTGAATCTGCTTCACGAAGGTAATCTCACGGTCGGCAGCATCATACTCCTCTACGTTCATATCCACATCATTCTCGTGCTCGTTCAGGATAGCCTTGATGCTTCTGCTGTCCTGATGCAGTTCGGTGTTGGCATGCTCTTCAGCCTTCTGCTTGGCATCCATCTTGGCAGAGATCATCTTGCCCATGGCATAGTCATCCTGCTCTACCACTACCACCTCGTTGATTGGCATCGGAATCTCGAAACCATCTTCATCCTCTACCAGCACGATATTCTTGCCCTGGAAGCCGGCCACCTTTCCGCCGCCCACTTCGCTCAGGAATCTTACTTTATCACCTTTCTTCATATTTCTATTTATTTTTTATTTTTATCTAATTATCTATCTATCCTTAAGGATAAATATCTTTAGCCTTAAGGATAAATACAATTATCCTTAACTCAAAATATATTTTCCCTCAGGCAGAATCACTCTTTCTGAAATGAGGATACACTTTGCAAAGATACAAAAGATATTGCAGAATATGGATGTTTTTAATATTTTTAATGCAAGTAAGAAAATAATCTTGATGAAAAGCACCGGGTTTGGGATATTTTTTATATCTTTGCAAGTAGATTGCATATAGATTGCATATTGTGCATATAGATTATATAGATTGCATATAGTTAACGTATTACTCTTAAACATTATTGATTATGATTACATTTCCATGTGCCAAGATCAACCTTGGCTTAAATATAGTAAGCAAGCGCGCTGATGGTTACCACAACCTGGAAACCGTATTCTACCCTATCCCCCTGACTGATGCCTTGGAGATCAAGCTGATGGGAGATGAGTTTCCTAGCGAGGTAGCCTGCGACCTGAAGATTACAGGCAATGCCGTGGATTGCGATGAACAGAAGAACCTGGTGGTGAAGGCATATAATATGCTGGCTGCCGACTTCAAGATTCCCCGCATTCATACGCATCTCGTCAAGCGTATCCCATCTCAGGCAGGAATGGGTGGCGGCTCTGCGGATGCTGCCTACATGATTCGTCTGCTCGATGAGCGTTTCCGCCTGAACATCGGTATTCCTGAAATGGAGCGATATGCTGCCAAGTTGGGTGCCGACTGTGCCTACTTCATCAGTGCGGACCCTGAGAATGGAGATACAGCCTGCTATGCTGAGGGTATCGGCGATGTACTGATGCCGGCAAGCGGTCCTGGAGATAACATGAAGGGATATTACATCGTGATTGTAAAGCGTGACGACATCGCTGTAAGCACCAAGGATGCCTACGCTGCCATCACTCCTAAGAAGCCTGCGAAATGCTGCCGCGACATCGTTCGCCAACCTATCGAGACCTGGAAGGATGAGCTTGTCAACGATTTCGAGGCGCCTATCTTTGCGATGCATCCAGAGTTAGCAGATATCAAGCAGAAGCTCTATAATCTGGGTGCCGTATATGCAGCTATGAGTGGAAGCGGCAGTGCCATCTTCGGCATCTTCAAGCATAAACCAGCGAATATCGAGGAGCAATTCGACGGAATGTTCTGCAAAGTATTAAAACTTTAGATTTAAAACATTACTTTAGATTTAAACATTACTTTAGATTTAAACATTACTTTAGATTTAAACATTACTTTAGATTTAAAATATTACAATGAACGAAGAAACACATCAGAAACTGATGACTATCAAGCGAAGCTTTCGCTTGTTGATGAACGGTCCGGGTTCGCAATCCATGCGAGACAAGGGCTTGGGATATAAACTGAATTGGGGTGTGCCATTCTATGAATTGAAGAAGATGGCGCAGGAATACGGCAAGGATTATAACCTTGCCATCGAACTCTGGAAGGAGGATATCCGAGAGTGCAAGATTCTTGCTACCCTCATCATGCCTGCCGACAAGATGCTGCCAGAAATCACGGATATCTGGATGGAGCAGGTGCAGAGCCAGGAGATGGCTGAGATGCTTGCCTTCAATCTGCTGCAGCATGTGGAATATGCGCCGGTGATTGCGTATCAATGGATAGCCAGCGATAAGCCTTTCTATGAGATTGCCGGTTTCCAGCTCCTTGCCCGTCTCTTTGCGAATGGTCAGGAGCCTAACGATCGTGGAATCAACGAGTTCCTGGATCAGGCTGCCGTGGCATTGCAGGGAGATAACATGGGTATCAAGCATGCTGCCGCCAATGCCGTAATGCGTTTCTGCGATTTCGGAGAGGATTTCGAGAAGATTGCCCAGGGGGCACTCAAGGGTATCTTCGAGATATAATTTATCTGCGTAGAATCATTCATCGGATTACGGAGATTTTTTATTCATCGGATTACGCAGAGTTATCGGAAACATTCTTGCTTCTCGGATTACGCACGGATTAAACGGAAAGCGACCTGTTCGGTCGAGTAACCGAAACTGCATGATGTATAGTCACGCAGATTTCGCAGATGACGCAGATTTTAGGTCTAAAATCTGTGTATATCTGTGGAATCTGTGGGATATAAATGGAATCTGTGGGATATAAAAAGAGTCAATCAAAAAAATCTGCGTTATCTGCGAAATCTGCGTGACCTTATAAAATGTGGTTTCAGCTCCCTCGACCGAACAGGTCGCTTTCCGTTTAATCCGTGCGTAATCCGAAAAGCAGAATGTTTCCGATAACTCCGCGTATTCCGATGAAAAATATCACATGACGAAGAATATCACATGAAAAACTTCTGGTATTCATTTTCGAAATTCGGAGTGAAAACACCTTTTCCGATGTTTTCCTTGATTTCTTCCTTACTCCAGAATCTGCCACCAGACAACTCTTCCTGGCTCGGCTTCACCTCACCATCATATACACAACGGTGAACATACACCAACTCCTTTTCTCTCTGACTCTCAAAGACATAATGTCCTAAAGACTCCGGTTCGAAATCAGTGATACCCAGCTCCTCCCTCACTTCACGATGAAGCGCCTGGTTCACACTCTCGCCTAAATCCACATGGCCGCCACAGGCAGTATCCCACTTATCAGGCTGGATATCCTTCCATGCCGGACGGTGCTGGAGATACAGTTCCCCCTTACTGTTGAATACATGCAGATGAACCACAGGATGCAATATCTTGCATCCATCATGGGCATGCCCCCGGGTGATGGCACCCAGAATATTACCCATTTCATCTACTATCGGAAATTCCTCGTTCTTGTTATCTATCATATCTATTTATATCATATCTATAAAGAATCAGAATAGCCCCACGCCCTGAACCAACGATCATCCACCGAAGGGAAAGGGAAAGGGGCAAAAGCTTTGTAAATCATTATAGTGTTCCATACTCCTCAGAATAGCGGAGCATCTGGTCGGTATAGCTCTCCTCGTAATCGAGATTTACATCGATAGGATTGCCCTCCTCATCATAGACCAGCGTCATCTTCGGATTGATGAAACCCTTGTATGGAGCCAGGTTCAGCTTCTTGTATCTCGCCAGAATCTCGCGATGCAAGTCTGGATCGATATTTACAGCATACTTCTCTACCAACTGGCGTGCAGCCTCGAAATCTCCCTCGCTCTTGATGCGCTGAATCTCTGCTAGGAGTTCTCCGAAGAGATGACGGAGCTTCACGTAATCATTCACCTTCACATAGGTTCGGGTGGTTACGATATTTCCCTCAGCATCCTTCAGGGCATCCTCGGCAGAAGCATAGCTCACCTCTTCCGTCACCAGTTCCACGGCACCCTCGGCATGCTCCAGCGTCCACCAGGCAATGAGGGCACGGTTTCTCATGTGCGCCTCCTCTATCTTATCACCCTCCTTGATACGGATGGTCTGGGTGAGCAAACCGTTCATCAAATAACTGTAATACTGCGCCTTGTAAGCTCATCATTCGGAGTCAGTCCCAACTCAACCAGCTTATGGTCAGCCACATAGTACAGACCGAAGAGATCGGCTCTCGCCTCCTCTATCGTGTTGCCATACGCCTTCAGTGCATCAGGATCGGTACCAGGAAGAAGCTGACCGCTGCCATGTCCCAGACACTCGTGAAGGTCGGTATGCAGGTCATCGGTGATATCAGCATACTGATTCATCAGCGCCACAGTCTCCTCATCGATGACAAACTCATCTCTGAATCCGTTGCCCTGAGCCGCCTTGTTGTAGGCATCAGTCAGATTGCCGATGGTAACGCTCTTCGAACCGTGCTCCTGACGGATCCAGTTGGCATTAGGCAGATTGATGCCGATAGCCGAAGCAGGATATTCCTCTCCGCCGAGCATCGCCGCACAGATAACATTGGCTGTAACACCCTTCACCTCCGGTTTGCGGAAACGTGGATCCACAGGCGAATGATCCTCAAACCACTGAGCATTCTTACTGATGGTCTGGGTTCGCTGGGTAGCCTCCAGGTCCTTGTATTCCACGATACCCTCCCAGGTTCCTTTCAATCCCAATGGGTCGCCATATACCTCGATGAATCCGTTGATGAAATCCACCATGCCTTCGTGCTGCTCCACCCAGGCGATGCTGTATCGGTCAAAATCCTCAAGATTACCAGTACGATAGAACTTCACGAGCAGGTCGATGACATGCTTCTGTCCCTCATTTTCAGCGAATTTCTGCGCCTTGAGCAACCAGGAAACGATTTCCTTGATAGGCTCACTATAGAGTCCGTCCTCCTTCCACACCAGCTCTATCATCTCGTTATTGCGCTTGGTAAGCTTGGAATTGAGTCCGTAAGATGGAGGTGTCGGGTTAGACGCATCCTTCAATCGGGCATAGAATCTCTCCACTTCCGCCTGAGTCACATTCTCATAGAAGTTGCAGGCAGAAGTCTTTACCAGGTCCTCTCCATCGGTCTGGTTCACTCGCTTCGGCATCACCTCCGGGTCGAAGATGACAGGTACGAGCTGAGCGAGGAGATCTTCCTTGCTCTCTCCTCTCTTGAGCGGCAACTCTTCCTCTGAGATTTCCTCCATCAACTGATAGAAGAATTCCTCAGAGAATGCCGGCTTGAATTTCTCGCAGCCATAATGATGATGGATGCCGCTGGCAAACCATACGCGCTTGAGATATACTTCGAAAGCCTTGAATTCTTCGGAAGAAGTTTTAATTTGAGTAGTAGTATCGCTTGCAGTCTCCGTGTTTTCGATAGCCTCTCCGATGATACCCTTGTAATGGCGATAGATTGCCTCCAGGGTTTTGCGAATGCGCAGGTTGTACTTTCCCTGCTGGTCGAACGTGATGTCACGTCCCATCAGGGTAGCCTTTGCCAGGCAGTAAATATACAATTTCTGATTGAGCGACAATGCCTCGAATCCCTTCAGCTCGTAACGCAGCATCTGGATGTCGGCAAAGCGCTCGTGGGTGTTTACATTACAATTTGCCATGTTCTAAACCTTTAGTCGAGTAAGTGGAGGGAGTTTCACCCTCCCTTCTCTCGGAACCGTGCTTGACAGTCTCCCATCACACGGCTCTTCGTACTTAACTCTTTTGTTTCTTAGTTTATATT
>NZ_QSIG01000057.1:0-17504 GCF_003468525.1 Prevotella sp. AM34-19LB
TTATGGACGCAAAACTGTCGCCCTGTGTAAGGAAAGCTTTAAATATCCATTGTCAAATATACAAAGCTTTTAGCCCTTTACCAGGCGCCTTGCTGATTGCCATTATACCCAGGCGATGCCCTGGGCTAGGAGCTTTTGGGTCTTCAGCCCGTACTTGAACCACATGCGAAACTTCAGTAAAATAAGTAAATACGCTTGCGAAAGTACGAAGATAATTTCAAAAAAAGGTAAAATATTCTCAAAATGTTTACGAAACATGCAAATAATTGAGTATTTCTCAATATTATTCCTTTCATTGATAATCATAAAATACGAGCGAAAAAAGGTTATTTTGGAGATTTTCAAGTAACTTTCTATTTTTGCAACACCAATATAAGTGAATTCTTTGACTTGACAAAATCCTGAGCCGAGAGCGATAAACGTAAGATTGAAGAACAGCGAGCCAGAGAATGATTACACTGGCACGGGAATATCTCACATACCGATTGCGAAAGATAGAAGAAAATTTGGCTGAAACAGAAAAAAGACGTATCTTTGCATTCATAATTTGATCTCAAACGAACAAAAATAATAATATGGTAAACGTAAATTTTTCGAAAGCAAAGTGCCCAACTTGTGGCAAGAAGGTGTCTTTGCGGGTAATCAGCAAATACTTCTGGCATGGAACAAGCTATTATACCGAATGCAACCATTGCGGGCAAAGAATACATCCAGCAAAAGAACCTGTAAGTATATTCAAATGCTTTTCCTGGGGTGGAATGTCGGTCTTGCTTCCGATGTATTCCTACTGGAATCTGGTTGCGTGGGATTTCTTGCCAGCTCTTTTATGTGCCATTCCTTTTATACTGCTAACATTATTAATAAGTTGCATCCTCATAGTGCGTAAAATACAATTCATTATTTAATAAAAAGTGCCGAATAGGAGTAATCCTATCGGCACTTGTCTATCTGGTAAGTTGAACTGTCACATCCCTCTGTCCTTTTTACAGGAAGAGATCACGCTTTGGCATCTGCGGCATATATTTCTTGCGCAGCTTCTCGAAGAATGCCATGGTGTCGTTGCTGAAGCCATGACCCTTCCAGGTGGAGGTGTTGGTGATGAGAATCCAGCACTGACCGTCAGGATATTTCAGAATCAGCGCAGAGGTGCCGGCAAGGGAACCCGTGCGGATCCAAGGGCGGTTGCTCTTCGGCGTGTAGTTCCAGCCGATGGAGTACTGATGGTCAGGCTGTTCCTGCGTCATGAACTGCACACTCTTCCTGCTCAGGATATCCTTGACATGAGGCATGCCGTCGATGCTCGCAATGAATCTCGACAGCTCGGCTGCCGAACCGCACCAGGCTCCTGCTCCCGAAAGTCGGGGAAGATCGGTATCGCCATAGCACTTCTCTACCATCCTGCCGCTGTTGTTGTACTCATAAACCGGAATGCTGCCCTGATGCATGTAATACTTCGTCTCGTTAGGACGGCGGTCCTTGTAATAGGTGCCCGCAATGTGCATGTCGAAACAGCCGGCTGGCTGGAGCACATACTTCTGGATGAAATTCTCGTATTTCATTCCGCTCTTCTTCTCCACGATCATCGAGAGAATCATATAGCCCAGATTGCTGTAGCACTTGCCCTCGCCCGGCGTATAACCCAGATGACGCTTCAGGAGAATCCTGAGCAGGGTAGGATGGTCGGGAGGGGTGGTGAGGTGGTTCTGCATCATGATGTAACGGGTGGAGGATACCGGGTCGCCGGCATAGTTGTTGAAACCTGCCTGGTGGCGCAGCAGCTGTTCTACGGTGATGTTGTAGTAGCGCTGGTCCTTGATGCTGTTATTATAGGTGGTATCGCAGAGGATGCCCTTCTGTCCGAACACCTTGTCGCCCATGCGCAGCTTCTTCATCTCTACGAGCTTCATGATGCCGGCAGCCGTGATGAGCTTGGATACGGATGCAAAGCGCATCAGCATGTTGGGTTCCATGCGGATGCCCCTTTCTTTGTCTGCCCATCCGAATCCACGGGCATAGAGCAGGGAGTCGTTGCGGGTGATGACGAGCTGGGCACCGTTGATTTCCCATCTCTTGAGGTATCTCTCGATGACGGAATCCATCTCCTGGTATGCCTTTCCCTCGGTGAGGGCATTGGTGATGGAATCGTTGATATGTACCGTAGGCAGTGAATCTGCAGATTTCTCCTTGTCGGATGAGGTGCAGCGCGATACGCAGCTGTGGGTGGTCCATCCGATGAGGGCTGTAAACGTGAGCAGTATCACGGCTATACGCTTCTTTCTAAGTCTTCTTGCCATTATTGTCTTACTATTCTATTTGTTTATGCCATGACTAACCGTAGATCCTGGGTCAGTTTGCCGATGGCAGGGTTTTCCTTTATCATATTCTCAAGTATCTCTCGCTTGGAAAGGATTCGGGTTACTTCATCCGATTCTGCCAGACGGTAGTCGAGTGTTACCTGGCTGTTGTTCAAGCCGATTCTGAAGGTCTGCAGGATTCTTCCCTTGATCTTGACCACGTCGTCGAGCAGCAGCTTGTTGTCGATGACTACCTCGATATGCGGAAAGTCGGTGATGGTAGGTACGATCGGTTTCATGCGATTGGCAAGTCCGATGAAGTCCTTGATGCCTTGCATTCTCAGACACATGCTGATCCACTGGCCTTCTACCTGTTCCTGGGTGAAAGGCTGGTCGTGGTTGGCGGCAGCACCGGTTGATGCCGGTGTTTCTTCCTTGAGCTGGTCGATAGGATTGTAGATGCGCTGGCTGTTCTGCTCCGTCTTCTCCAGGTTGGCGAAGCTCATGCCGATGCCTTTCAGTTTACCTGTGAGCCTTTTCTCACTGTTGATATAGGCGCAGCTGTAGCTGCAGCGACAGGCTGTGCTTCCCGTACAGGAGCCTTGCTGCCGCTCTCTTGCCCGGCACCTGCACCCTGAGAGGCAGGCTTAAGCTGGGCAACGATTTTCTGAAACAGGGATTTTAGTCTGTGGGGCGTACGCCCCGCACTAGGCACATCCTGGTCTTCGGGCTGGGTAATCTGACCGATCTGTATTAGGGTCAGCTCTACGAGCAGTCGCTTGTTGGAACTCTGTCGGTACTGCACATCGCAGTTGTTCATCAGCTGGAGTGCCTTATATAAGAAAGGTGTTGGGGCCTTCTTAGCCTGCTCCACGTATTTTGCCTTCTGCTCTTCGCTGGTTTCCAGCAGCGGCAAGGTCTGGGTATCCTTCGCCATCATCACGTTGCGTACGTGCTGGGCGAGTCCCTGAATCATGTTTCCGCCGTCGAATCCCTTGCCCAGGATATTGTCGAGCAGCAGCATCATCTGGCTCACCTTGTTCTCCAGGGCGAGGTCCACGAGCTTGAAGTAGTTGTCGCTGTCGAGCACGTTCAGGTCTTCTATCACCTTCTGGTAGGTGATGTCGCCCTGGCAGAAGCTGGCAGCCTGGTCGAAGATGGAGAGGGCATCTCGCATACCTCCGTCTGCCTTCTCGGCGATGACGGCAAGCGCCTGCTCCTCGTATTGGATGCCTTCCTTCTCAGCCACCATCTTGAGGTGGGCGATGGTGTTGGGTACGGTCATGCGCTCGAAGTCGTAGATCTGGCATCTGCTCAGGATGGTAGGCAGGATCTTGTGCTTCTCGGTGGTGGCGAGGATGAAGATGACGTGCGATGGCGGCTCCTCCAGAGTCTTGAGAAAGGCATTGAAGGCGGCGGCACTGAGCATGTGGACCTCGTCGATGATGAACACCTTGTATTTGCCTACCTGAGGCGGGATGCGGGTCTGCTCCATCAGGGTCTTGATCTGATCGACACCATTGTTGCTGGCGGCATCCAGCTCGAAGATGTTGTAGGAGCGCTGCTCATTGAAAGCCTGGCAGCTCTCGCAGGTATTGCATGCCTCGCCGTCCTCGCGAGGGTGCTCGCAGTTGATTGCCTTGGCAAAGATGCGGGCACAGGTGGTCTTTCCCACACCTCTCGGACCGCAGAAAAGATAAGCGTGGGCAAGCTTGCCACTCTTCACTGCATTCTTCAATGTGGTAGTCAACGCACTCTGTCCAACCACCGAATCAAAGGTCATCGGACGGTATTTTCTAGCCGAAACTATGTATTCTTCCATTCTTTTTTGCTTGAATATACGTTCACTTACATTATTTTTTCTTAATTGTGATGCAAAGATAACAAAAAAATATTATCTTTGCAAACAAATTCGGAAATTAATGAGTCAAAAGTTAAGTATTATATGGAATTATCTCGCTCACTATAAATATCTTATAGTGATAATTGCGGGTGTTTTGATAGTGGGTGTCATTGACGACAATAGCATCCGCCAGCATATCAAGTATCAGATTGAGATAGCCACGCTGCGTTCTGAGATAGAAAAGTACAGAACGGAGTATGACAGGGATCTCCGCATCCTGCAGGAAATGCGCAAGGGACCGGAAGTCTTCGGCAAGATAGCACGCGAACGCTACTTCATGAAGGCTGACAATGAGGACATCTTCGTGCTGAGCACGGATCTGCCCGGTTCGGTGGAAATAGATGAAGACGAGGAGGACAAGGATTCCATCCGGTAACGCAATCTATATATAATAACGCTATCTATATATAATAAGGTGTGAACGAACAGAAAAAGAAAATAAGAAAGATGAAACAGTTGAATAAAATACAGAGTGCTTTGTTTTTGTTGGGCGGCGTGCTGATGGTTGTCGGTGCGTGCAGCTTTGTGCTGAAACAGATTTATCCTTCGCTGGTGGAAACCACGAGCTGGGTGTTCCTTCTGGGCACCGTGCTCTTCAGCGTAATCCAGTCAATGCAGACCTACGAGGGCAAGTCGACTGTCATCCATCGCCTGAAGCGCATCCAGAATGTAGCCAACATCCTCTTTGTCTTTGCCGGCATCTCGATGGTGGATACGGTCTATACCTTTACCGAGAAATGGCTGGGCAATCCGCAGCTCTTTTACTCCATCTTCTACGGCAAGTGGATCGTGGTGATGCTGGTGGCATCTATCCTGGAACTCTACACTACCTTCCGCATTTCGCACGAAATGAAGGGGGAAGAATGCAAATAAAACATAAATACTTGTAATATTCAATTAAATTGCATCAATTTATTTCGGTACTTCAAGAAATGATTGTACTTTTGTTCACTGAATGTGAATTATAAAGCTTATGAATAAGATATTTTACGCACTTATCACCTTGGTGGCGCTTACCTCATGCGCCAGTAGCTACGATATTTCGGGTACTTCCAACGTGAGTACCTGGATGGCCGTATGCTCTACCTTCAAATCTTAAAGAATAACGAATTCAGCAAGATCGATTCCTGTGATGTGGTACATGGACAGTTCCATTTCCAGGGAACGGTAGATTCTGCAAGAATGGCAAATGTCTTCATGGACGATGAGCCTGTTCTGCACTGGTGCTGGAGGCGGGAAGCATTACCGTGAAACTCGACGATGTACAGCAGGTAGTAAGTGGAACGCCACTCAACGACAAGCTCTTCGGATTCTTCAAGAAATACCAGCAGCTGCAGAGCCAGCAGCGGGAACTGGTGCATAAGCACGACCAGGCCATCATGAATGGAAGCGATATGCAGGCGGTGACTGCCCAACTGAATGCTGAGGCGATGCAGCTCTCCGAGCAGGAGGACAAGCTGGTGACTACCTTCATTACCGACAATTTCGAGAATGTCTTGGGACCAGGCGTATTCTTCCTCGTAACCATGGGCAACCAGTATCCGATGCTTTCGCCATGGATAGAGGATATCATGAGCAAGGCTACCGAGCACTTCAAGAGCGATCCATACGTGAAGGACTACTACCAGAAAGCACAGGAAAACCAGGCTATCATGAACGGTACCTACGAAGCGCAGATGGATCCAAGCATGCAGGCAGGACAGATGGCGGCTCCGCAGACCGATCCGAATGCGGCTCCTGCACCAACGCCAAACGAACTGGCGAAGCCAAGCATTCCTGAAGCAAAAGAGTAAATTCAAAGTTTAGAAAAAAGAAATACTATGTCTAAAATGTTAATTAAAGGCGGAACTATTGTCAATGAAGGTCGCTCATTTCAGGGCGATCTTCTAGTCGATGGTGAAGTGATTTCAGATATATTTGAAGGCATGGCTCCCCGTGGCATCTACGATGAAGTAGTGGATGCTACGGGGTGTTTCGTTTTGCCGGGTGTAATAGATGACCATGTTCATTTCCGTGAGCCGGGACTAACCCGCAAGGCGGACATCGAGAGTGAGAGCCGCGCGGCTGCCTATGGCGGCGTGACTTCCTATATGGAAATGCCGAATACCGTGCCGCAGACTACCGAACTGCAGGCGTGGAATGACAAGAGAAAGCTGGGCGCAGAGAAGAGTCATGTAAACTACAGCTTCTTCTATGGTGCCACCAATGACAACGTGGATTCCTTTGCCCAGCTGGATATGCACCATGTGCCAGGCATCAAGCTCTTCATGGGTTCCAGCACCGGTAATATGCTGGTGGATAAGATGGAATCTCTGAAGCGCGTCTTCAAGACGGCTAAGGACCTGAACCTGCCGGTGATGACGCACTGTGAGGATACCGGAATCATCAACCGCAACATGGCAGAGGCCAAGGCTAAGTACGGCGAGGATCCTGCCGTGGAGCATCATCCGGAAATCCGCAGCGAAGAGGCATGCTATGAGAGCAGCAAACTCGCAGTGGAATTAGCCCGCGAGTTTGGTACCCGTCTGCATATCGCCCATGTTACGACAGCCCGGGAGCTGGAGCTCTTCGCCCATACTCTTCCTCAGATTACAGGAGAGGCGGTGATAGCCCATCTCGTCTTCTCGGATGCCGACTATGCTACGAAGAAGGCGCTCATCAAGTGCAATCCTGCCATTAAGACTCTGGCAGACCGTGATGCCTTGCGCAAGGCGCTCAACGACGGAACCATTGCCACCATCGGTACCGACCATGCTCCACACGAGTGGAAGGACAAGCAGGGGGGATGTGCCAAGGCGGCTTCGGGTATGCCGATGGTGCAGTTCTCGCTCGTTTCCATGCTGGAACTGGTAGATGAAGGCGTGCTTACCATCGAACGGATGGTAGAGCTGATGGCACATCAGCCGGCTCAGCTCTTCCGGGTAGCCCAGCGTGGTTTCCTGCGCAAGGGTTATCAGGCAGATATCGTCATTGTGAAGCCTCACTCTCCATGGACCGTTACTAAGGATGTCATCCAGAGCAAGTGCAAGTGGAGTCCGATGGAGGGACATGAATATCAGTGGCAGGTGGAGCAGACCTTCTGCAATGGTCACCTTGTCTATAACAAGGGTGCCTTTGATGCAGCCTACCGTGGCGAGGAGATGACTTATGATAAAAGATAGAATCGTAAGGCAATACAGAATATCAGAACTGGTGCCTTATATCAACTGGCTCTATTTCTACCATGCCTGGGGATTGAGCGGGAAGCCACGCTGCGACAAGGAGAAGATGAGGCAGGAAGCGCTGGATATGCTTGCCTCCTGGGAGGACAGGTTTCACAGCCATGCCATCTTCCAGCTCTTCGATGCCAACAGCGATGGGGATGATATCCTGTTTCAGGATCAGCAGCTCCGTTTTCCGATGCTCCGCCAGCAGCATCCATCTGCTCCGGGCGCACCGAATCTCTGTCTGGCTGATTTCATCCGTCCGCTGGCACACGGGGAGAAAGACCAGATCGGGGTGTTCTGTTCTACGGTAGATGGAGGAATCATGGATGCCTACCGGCACGATGATTATCTCAACATGATGGCACAGACCCTGAGCGACCGACTGGCAGAGGCTACTGCCGAGAAACTGCACGAAGAGGTAAGAAAGACTTATTGGGCCTATGCACCCGATGAACATCTTACCATCGAACAGCAGCATCGGGAGGAGTATCAGGGCATCCGACCTGCCATCGGCTATCCTTCGCTGCCGGATACGAGTGCAAATTTCCTCATCGACCAGCTTCTCGATATGAAGCAGGTGGGCATCCGACTCACGGAAAGCGGAATGATGACGCCCCATGCCAGTGTGTCGGGACTGATGTTCGCTCATCCCATGGCTAGATATTTCGAACTGGGTAAGATTGGAGATGACCAGCTGAGGGATTATGCCCGCCGCAGGGGCGTTCCCGTGGAACTGATGAAAAGGTTCCTGCAGTCGAGCCTGCTGAAATAGAATATGCGATGGAGATGATGTTAGTAATCAGAAGTTAGAGAAGATAAAAAAGATAGTTTTTAACAATGATAGCTAGATTATTGATTCCCGTGATTGTGCTCACGGTATTGCCCTATCTCTGGATAGACCGGAAATACCTGCATATTCCTAAGGGAAAACGAAAGATACTATATTGGTTGCCTGCTGCCATCGTGATAGGATACACTGCCTATCTCACCCTGGAGCCTGACTTCCTGCCTGCCAATCCGGTGTTCATAGACATCTGGTTTGGCATGATGGCACTGTTGGCTGTTCCGCAGTTTGTCTTTGCCTTCACCAGTTTTGTGGGATGGGAATGTATGAAGCTCTCCCGCCGCTTCAAGGCAAAAAAAGGGGATGGCAGGTTTAGAGGTAGTGTGCATCGGGCACGCAACTGGGGAAAACTGGTAGGAATCTTCCTTGCCGTATGGGCTTTCTTCAGTTTCATCTATGGCTTTACGATGGGTGTACGACAGTTCCAGGTGAAGCATCTCACGGTCTATGTGCCCGATTTGCCAGAGGCGTTTGAGGGGTACCGCATCGTGCATTTCAGCGATATCCATGTAGGTTCCTATTATGGATGGCGCAAACACATGCCTCAGCGGGATGTAGATAGCATCAACGCCCAGCATCCCGACCTGATCTGCTTTACGGGTGATCTGCAGAATGTGAGACCGGAGGAACTGGTTCCTTTCAAGAAGACATTGAGTGGTCTCAAGGCGAAGGATGGCGTGGTGAGCGTATTGGGCAATCACGATTACACCTATTATATGAATGTGGATGACGAGGCAGAAATCCGCAGGATAGAAGAAAAGGTGCAGCAGACGGAACGGGAGATGGGATGGCATCTGCTGATGAATGAGCACTTTGTGCTGCATCGCGGTAAGGATTCCATCTATGTAGCCGGTACCGAAAACTTCAAGAAGCCTTCGCGTGCAGAGGTGGCACAGGCACTCTACGGTATAAAGAAAGGACAGTTTGTGCTGATGCTCCAGCATATTCCGGAGATGTGGAAAGACATGACGCCTTCACGTATCAACGAGAAATATGGTTCGAAGGACAGCGTGCTGGTGGCTCCGCAGCTTACCCTGAGCGGACATACCCATGGCGGACAGGTTTCTGTTCTCGGCTTGCGCCCGTCTATGTTCTCGGCTTTCGATTACGGACTCTATGAGCGCGAGGGATGCCAGCTCTATACCACAGCCGGATTGGGAGGAACCATTCCAATCCGCATCGGAGCAACTCCTGAAATAGTAGTCATCACATTGAAACGAAAATAAGATGATCAAATTACGATCTTCCAATCATTCATGAAATTGCGATTATGAAATACTTATATCGATTATATCAGCTTTTGATATGTTTGCCGATTCTTGTTCTGGCGAGCATTCTTACCAGTCTTACTACCGTGATAGGCTGCAGACTGGGCAATGGTCACTTCTGGGGATATTATCCCGGCAAGTGGTGGTCTATCCTGTGGATCCGTCTCCTTTTCCTGCCGGTGAAGGTAGAGGGTAGGGAACATCTGAAGAAGAATCAGAGTTATGTGTTTGTTGCCAATCATCAGGGGGCTTTCGACATCTTCCTGATCTACGGCTTCCTGGGACGTAACTTCAAGTGGATGATGAAGAAGGGCATCCGCAAGATTCCTCTGGTAGGTTTGGCTTGCGAGTATGCACATCATATCTTTATCGACAAGAGCGGACCTTCCAAGATCCGTGCTTCCTATGACAGGGCGCGCGAGGTATTGAAGGAGGGAATGTCGCTGGTGGTATTCCCAGAGGGTGCCCGCAGCTTTACCGGTCACATGGGTGTGTTCCGCCGAGGTGCCTTCATGCTTGCCGACGAATTGCAGTTGCCGGTTTGTCCGCTCACCATCAATGGCAGTTTCGACGTCAAGCCCCGCATGAAGGATATCTACTGGGCATTCTGGCATCCGCTGAAGCTCACTATCCATGAACCGATTGAGCCGATGGGCAAGGGTCCTGAGAATATCAAGAACCAGATGACCAAGAGCTATGATGCCATCATGGGTGGACTGGTGAAGGAATATCAGGGATTCGTGGAGAATCCTGACCAATAAATATATTAAATTAGAACATTATGAGTGACAGTATTGTAATCATTCCTACATACAACGAGAAGGAAAATATAGAGAAAATCATCCGTGCCGTTTTTGGCCTGGAGAAGAAATTCGACATCCTTGTTATCGATGACGGTAGTCCGGACGGAACTGCAGACATCGTTAAGAAGCTGATTGCCGATGAGTTTGCCGACCGTCTCCATATCCTGGAGCGTTCGGGTAAGCTGGGCTTGGGCACAGCCTATATCATGGGCTTCAAATGGTCGCTGAAGCAGGGTTATGACTTCATCTTCGAAATGGATGCCGACTTCAGCCACGATCCTAATGATCTGCCTCGCCTCTATGCGGCTACCCACGATGAGGGCTACGATGTAGCCATCGGTTCCCGTTATGTTTCGGGTGTCAACGTGGTGAACTGGCCTATCGGTCGCGTATTGATGAGCTATTTCGCTTCCAAGTACGTGCGTTTCGTTACCGGTTTCAAGGTACATGATACCACAGCAGGATTCGTCTGCTATCGCCGCAAGGTATTGGAGACTATCAATCTTGATGCCATCCGCTTCAAGGGCTATGGTTTCCAGATAGAGATGAAGTTTACTTCCTATAAGATTGGTTTCAAGATCAAGGAGGTGCCGGTTATCTTTGTGAATCGCCGTGAGGGAGTGAGCAAGATGAGTGGTGGTATCTTTGGAGAGGCTTTCTTCGGCGTGATGAGACTGCGTCTTGATGGATGGTTCAAGAAATATCCGAAATTGAAGTAAAAGTGACATTACAGGAAATTGCAAAACTATACGGGCGTTCGCCACAGGCGAATGCCCTCTTTGATTTATTGAAGAAGAAGTCGGTTCATTCTGTCTTTCTTCAGGGATTGGTGTGCTCTTCTGCCTCGGTGTTCTTCGGTTCGCTGCAGGCTAAGATGAAGCGCACCGTGCTTTTCGTGCTCAATGATGCTGATGAAGCGGGTTATTTCTATCATGATCTTACGCAGATGCTGGGACAGGAGAGCGCCTTTTTCTTTCCTTCCAGCTACCGACGCGCCATCAAGTATGGGCAGCGGGATGCGGCTAACGAAATCCTGAGAACGGAAGTGCTGGCACGATTGTCGGCTGGCAAGCAAATTTATATCGTTTCTTATCCGGATGCCCTGGCAGAACTCGTGGTTTCCAAGCAGATTCTGGATGAGAGAATCCTCAAACTTACTGTCGGACAACAGATAGCACAGGTAGATATCGTGCATCAGTTGCGTGATTTCGGACTTCAGGAGACTGATTACGTCTATGAACCGGGTCAGTTTGCCGTTCGTGGAAGCATCCTTGACGTCTATTCCTACAGTTGCGAATATCCGTTCCGTATCGATTTCTTCGGTGATGAGATTGATACCATCCGCACCTTCAACATCGAAGACCAGCTTTCGAAGGATAAGCGTGATGCCATCGAAATCGTTCCGGAACTTGCTGCCGAACAGAGCGTGAAGCAGTGCTTCCTCCATTTCCTGGATGCGGATGCACTCGTGGTGATGAATGACTACACGCTGCTGCACGACCGCATAGAGCAGATTTACAAGGACGGTTTCTCTACCCAGAGTCTAACCGAACAGTTGGAAGGTGCCACCGAGATGGAGGCAGAGAAGATCAGAAGGGAGATGAAGGCAGAGCTGAATCTCGTTTCCGCTTCAGATTTTCAGCATGCGCTGGTGGAACACGTGCGTATTGAATTCGGCAAGCAGTCTGAGGGTGATGTTGCCAGGAAGCAGGAGCATCTGTTGACAGCCAAGGGCGATAACCAGGCTCTCATCGCTTTTGATATGGCGCCGCAGCCGCTGTTCCACAAGAATTTCAATCTTCTCGCCCAGACTCTTGAAGATTATCAGCTTCAGGGCTATACCTTATATATATTGGCAGACAGCCAGAAGCAGCAGGAACGACTGAAGGATATCTTCGACAGTGAGGAGCTGAAAAGGTATCAGATCCGGTTTACCCCTGTAGAGAAAACCATCCACGAGGGATTCGTGGACCATGAGAAGCATGCCTGCTTCTTTACCGATCACCAGATCTTCGACCGATTCCATAAATACAATCTCCGTTCAGACTCGGCAAGAGCCGGAAAGATGGCGCTCACCATGAAGGAGTTGCAAGAGATGGATTATGGCGACTTCATCGTGCATGTGGATTATGGTATCGGAAAGTTCGGCGGACTGGTGCGTGTGCCTACCGGCGACAGCTATCAGGAGATGATCCGCATCGTGTATAAGAACAACGACAAGGTGGATGTGAGCATCCACTCGCTCTATAAGATCAGTAAATACCGCAGAAGCGATACCGGCGAACCGCCACGCCTCTCTACCCTGGGAACAGGTGCCTGGGACCGGTTGAAGGAAAAGGCAAAGAAGCGAATCAAGGATATCGCCCGCGACCTGATCAAACTCTATGCGCAACGCCGGCGTGAAAAGGGATTTGCCTATAGTGCCGACAGTTATCTGCAGCATGAGCTGGAGGCTTCATTCCTTTATGAAGATACGCCCGACCAGAGCAAGGCTACGGCTGACGTGAAGAAAGACATGGAAAGCGGTAGGCCGATGGACCGTCTGGTGTGTGGAGATGTGGGATTCGGTAAGACGGAAGTTGCCATCCGTGCTGCCTTCAAGGCGGCTTGCGATGGAAAGCAGGTGGCTGTGCTGGTGCCTACCACGGTGCTTGCCTACCAGCATTACCAGACCTTCAAGCATCGACTGGAGGGACTTCCTGTTTCCCTGGAATATCTGAGCCGTGCCCGTACTGCCAAGGATACCCGGCGCATTCTGGAAGAGCTGAAGGAGGGCAAGGTGGATATCCTGATAGGTACCCACAAACTGATATCGAAGTCAGTACAGTGGCACGACCTGGGACTGCTGATCATTGATGAGGAGCAGAAGTTTGGTGTATCTACCAAGGAAAAGCTTCGCCAGCTGAAGGTGAATGTGGATACCCTTACCATGAGCGCTACTCCGATTCCGAGAACCCTGCAGTTCTCGTTGATGGGAGCCCGCGATATGAGTATCATGCGCACACCGCCTCCTAACCGTTATCCTATCCAGACTGAGGTCATCACCTTCGACAAGACGGTGATTGCCGATGCCATCAATTTTGAGATGAGCCGTAACGGTCAGGTGTTCTTCGTCTGCGACCGTATCGCCAAACTGACCGAGCTGAAATTGCTCATCGAAAAACTGGTGCCAGACTGCCGCATAGCCATCGGGCATGGACAGATGAAGCCGGAGGAACTGGAGAAGATCATCATGGGATTCATCAATTACGACTATGATCTGCTTCTTTCTACTACCATCGTAGAGAACGGAATCGATATATCCAATGCCAACACCATCATCGTGAATGATGCCCACCGATTCGGATTGAGCGACCTGCATCAGATGAGAGGTAGGGTAGGGCGTAGCAACAAGAAGGCTTTCTGCTATCTGATAGCTCCGTCCAAGGCATGTCTTACTCCGGAATCCCGTCGCCGTCTGGAAGCACTGGAAACCTTCAGCGACCTGGGTAGCGGTTTTAATCTGGCTATGCAGGACCTGGATATTCGTGGTGCTGGTAATCTGCTGGGTTCTGAACAGAGTGGATTTATGGAAGACCTGGGTTACGAGACTTATCAGAAGATTCTCTCTCAGGCTGTCACCGAGTTGAAGAACGAGGAGTTCAACGACCTGTATCAGCAGGAGATGGATGAAGGAAAGTTGCTCACGGGTGATGACTTCGTGGATGACTGTGCCGTGGAGAGTGATCTGGAGACCTATTTTCCGGATACCTACGTGCCGGGTAGTTCTGAGCGAATGCTGCTCTACCGCGAACTCGACCATCTGCAGAGTGAAGAGGAGGTGGCTGAATTCCGTAAGCGAATGATCGACCGTTTCGGTCCGGTTCCTAGGGAGGCGGATGAGTTGATGTGTGTGGTAGGTCTGCGCCGACTGGGCAAGTCGCTGGGTTGTGAGAAGATTATGCTCAAGCAGGCTACCATGCAGCTGCAGTTTGTGAGCAATGTAAATAGTCCGTTCTATCGCAGCGAGATGTTCTCCCGTGTACTCGCTTATGCCACTACCCATATCCAGAATTGTGCCTTGAAGGAAAAGAACAACAAGCGCTACCTTCGCATCCGTGACATAGAGAGTGTGGAACAGGCAAAGAATCTGCTGAGTTTCATTTCTCAGATCAAGGTGAATGACTAGGAATGAAACTTCTGCCAAGTTTTTCTGCGTGAACTGAAATCAATAAAAAAAAGCATTGGAAATCTGATTCTCTTATCAGATATTCCGATGCTTTATATTTTGTATAAGTAAAAGATGATGATAGCGTTTCCCAACGCCTTTGTTTTAACTGATGCAAAGGTACGAAGAAAATGAAAAATATAGGGGGAATAATTGTTGTTAGTAGGGGTGAAAACTGGTAAAAGTACGCTTATTAAACATTAAATAATCCTTGCGCAATAATAATTACTCCCATTTTGTGCTCAAAATACATCAAATTCGTTAAAAAACGAGGGAATATTTCTGTATTTCATTTTTTATTCGTACTTTTGTAGCTAGAATTAACAATTTAATAAAAACATATACATGAG
The DNA here is from genome assembly GCF_003468525.1 of Prevotella sp. AM34-19LB. Classification (NCBI taxonomy): domain Bacteria; kingdom Pseudomonadati; phylum Bacteroidota; class Bacteroidia; order Bacteroidales; family Prevotellaceae; genus Prevotella; species Prevotella sp. AM34-19LB. The sequence goes on from NZ_QSIG01000057.1 coordinate 14,876, forward strand.
ACAGAAAAAGTTTATTCTCCAGGAGCAGGATATCCCTACTCAGTGGTACAACATTCAGGCAGATATGCCTAATAAGCCTATGCCACCGTTGAACCCACAGACTCACAAGCCGCTCAGTGCAGACGACTTGTCTCACATCTTTAATAAGGAGTGCTCTAAGCAGGAGCTTGATACTGAGCACGCTTGGATAGACATTCCAGAGGATGTACAGGAAAAGTATGCATTCTACCGTTCTACACCATTGGTTCGTGCCTACGGATTGGAGGAAGCTTTGGGTACTACAGCACATATCTATTTCAAGAATGAAAGTGCAACACCATTGGGTTCACATAAGATCAACTCTGCCATTCCTCAGTGCTATTACTGCAAGCAGGAGGGGGATACCAATGTTACTACAGAGACTGGTGCCGGACAGTGGGGTTGTGCCCTTTCCTATGCTGCCAAGCTCTACGGACTGGAGGCTGCCGTTTATCAGGTAAAGATTACCATGCAGCAGAAGCCATACCGTTCCAGCATCATGCGTACCTTTGGTGCTACCGTTGAGGGTTCTCCTAGTATGAGTACACGTGCCGGTAAGAATATCATTACCCGCGATTCTCATCATCCTGGTTCTCTGGGTACTGCCATTTCTGAGGCTGTTGAGTTGGCTACAACCACTCCTGGCTGTAAATATACCTTGGGTTCTGTTTTGAATCATGTGGCTTTGCATCAGACAGTCATCGGTCTGGAGGCTGAAAAGCAGATGGAGATGGCGGGTGAGTATCCTGACAAGGTGATTGCTTGTTTTGGTGGCGGTAGTAACTTTGGTGGTCTTGCCTCCCATTCATGCGTCATAACCTGAAGGGTGAGAAGCATACTGAATTTATCGCTGCAGAACCAGAGAGCTGTCCTAAGCTGACCCGTGGAAAGTTTGAATATGACTTTGGTGATGAGGCTGGATATACCCCGCTGTTGCCTATGTTTACCTTGGGTCATGACTTCAAGCCAGCCAATATCCATGCAGGTGGTCTCCGTTACCATGGTGCCGGTATGATTATCTCTCAGTTGATCAAGGATGGTTATATGCATGGTGTAGATATAGCTCAGACAGAAGCCTTCGAGGCAGGTATGCTCTTTGCCCGTGTAGAGGGTATCATTCCGGCTCCAGAGAGCTGTCATGCCATTGCTGCAACAATCCGTGAGGCAAAGAAGGCAACTGAAGAGGGTAAGAATACCGTGATTCTCTTCTGTCTTTCTGGTCATGGTCTCATTGATATGCCATCATACGAAAGCTATCTCAATGGAGATTTGCATGATTATAAGGTGAGTGATGAGGAAATCAACAAGTTCCTCCAGACTGTACCACAGGTAGATTAAAAAATTAAAATAAATAAGAAAGCCAGCCTACAGGAATGTAAGCTGGCTTTTTTATGCTTTTATCAATGAAAGTACTTAACTTTATCTTTATCTTTATGCCTGAAGCCACTCTTCAATAGCCTTTGCGATAACGTCGAAGCTGGTAGTAGGTTCGAAGCGAGCCACCACCTGACCCTTCTTGTTAACGAGGAACTTGGTGAAGTTCCACTTGATGTCTGCGCTTTCCTTGTAGTTAGGATCTGCCTCAGAGAGCATTTTGTCGAGAACAGGGTAGAGCGGATGAGTCTCGTCCCAGCCTGCGAAGCCTTTGCATTCCTTGAGGAATTTGAAGAGAGGAGCGGCATCATCACCATTTACCTTGATCTTCTTGTAGCGCTGAAATTCTGTGCCGTATGTAAGTTTGCAGAACTGATGGATGCTTTCATCAGTACCAGGAGCTTGCTGACCAAACTGATTGCATGGGAAGTCGAGTATCTCGAAGCCTTGCTGGTGGTATGTCTCATAGAGCTTTTCCAGTTCCTCATACTGAGGAGTAAAGCCACACTTGGTAGCTGTGTTAACGATGAGCAGTACTTCGTTAGCGTACTCTTTGAGGGAAACTTCCTTTCCCTTTCTGTCCTTAACGGAGAATTCGTAAACGGTTCTCATTTTTTATTTGTATCTAATTTTATGTTTATTTCTATCCCTTTTTCTTAGACATTGGAGAAGATCCTTTGTCGCCGAATCATTATTATTTTGCAAAGGTACTATTTTTCTTTTAGAAATAGTAAATAGTTTGCATAAATTTTCTAAAAAAATAGCTTGAGTTATCATTTGTAAGGTGCATAGGGGGATATAGGTGGTTGGGTGAAATAAAAAGAGTCCGGGAATTTCACAATCCCCGGACTCTTTCGTCTTCTTTCCTAACTCAAAATATAAAATAGGAGAGAAGCCTTACGATTAATCTATCATTTAACTTTTCTAAGAACTTGGTGCAAAGATACACATTTTTTCGTTAAGTTGTATCATATACAATATTAATTTTTATGTATTTCGTCTTAAAAAGTATTAAATACCCTGTTTTTGCTCTCTTTTTGCCATCTTGGGGCGGTTTTTGGGATGTTTATACGCTATTTTTTACCGAATAAACACAAAAATGAGGGTGTGTCATAAGTCACAGCCAATACGCCCTGAAAGGGCAGAAGCTCCTAGCCCAGGGCATCGCCCTGGGTTTTAGAACAGATACAAAAAAGTCGCCCTGAAAGGGCAAAAGCTTTCAATTTCAAAGCTTTTG
>NZ_QSIG01000058.1:0-17496 GCF_003468525.1 Prevotella sp. AM34-19LB
AGCTTTTGCCCTTACAGGGCGCCTTGGATGGTTGCTGTTTGTACCCAGGGTGTTGCCCTGGGCTAGGAGCTTCTGCCCTTTCAGGGCGCCTTGATGGTTGCTGTTTGTACCCAGGGTGTTGCCCTGGGCTAGGAGCTTCTGCCCTTTCAGGGCGTGTGGGTGAAATCATCCACTTCAGTCCTTTATCGGAAAAATCTTAGTCGATTTCCTCATCAGCCTCATAACCGCCCATCTCACGGATGGCGTTCTTCAGCATGGTATATTGCTGGTAGAGGTTGTTCACAGCCTCTTCGCCCTTGGTGTAGTCGTGCATTGGCGCCTTGAGGAAGAAGCTCAGGAAGCGCTGGGTGCCGTAACGGCCGGCACGGGCAGCAAGGTCGCTCAGCAGACAGAGGTCGAGCAGCAATGGAGCGGCAAGGATGGAGTCGCGGCACAGGAAGTTGATCTTAATCTGCATTGGGTAACCCATCCATCCGAGATGTCGATGTTGTCCCAGCCCTCCTTGTTGTCGTTGCGAGGTGGATAGTAGTTGATGCGTACCTTATGATAATACTGGGTATCCTCGTCGTTGCCATGGCCGTAGAGGTCTGGCTGCTCCTCTGGCTTCAGAATCGTCTCCAGGGTAGAGAGCTTGCTCACCTCCTTGGTGTGGAAGTTGGCTGGCTCATCGAGAACGAGACCGTCGCGGTTGCCCAGAATATTGGTAGAGAACCATCCGTTCAAGCCCAGGCAGCGGGTGCCGATGATAGGAGCGAAACCACTCTTCACGAGGGTCTGACCGGTCTTGAAGTCCTTGCCTGCGATAGGCATCTGGGTCTTCTCAGCGAGTTCCCACATGGCAGGAATGTCAACCGTAGTATTAGGCGCACCCATGATGAAAGGAGCCCCCTCGGTAAGGGCAGCGTAGGCGTAGCACATGGATGGGGCGATGTGCTGGCGGTCGTCAGCCTTCATCGCAGCTTCGAGAGCAGCCAATGTGCCGTGGATTTCCATATCCACCGGTACGTAGATTTCTGTAGATGCAGCCCATGCAACAACGATGCGAGAGCAGCCGTTCTTCTCCTTGAAGTCTCGGATGTCCTGGCGCAGCGCCTCTACCATCTCCCAGCGGGTCTTGCAGTCCTTCACGTTGTCGCCGTCCAGGCGCTTGGCGTAGTTCTTGTCGAATGCAGCCTTCATCGGAACAATCTGCTCCAGCTCCTCGCGCACAGGGTTGATGTCCTTTTCCTTCAAAACCTCGGCATACATGGCAGCCTGATAGGCATTCTGAGGATAGACATCCCAGGTGCCGAATACGATGTCGTTGAGGTTGGCAAGAGGAACGATGTCCTTGTAGTGCAGATACTTCTTGTCTGCGCCCTTGCCCACACGAATCTTGTCGTACTGAGTCATTGAGCCTACTGGCTTGGTAAGTCCCTTGCGGGCCATCAGCACACCTGTCATGAATGTAGTAGATACTGCACCACAACCTACAACCATAATACCCAGCTTGCCATCAGCTGGTTTAACATTGTTCTGTTCCATTTCTAATGAATTATTAAGTCTTCTTTTTATTTGATTGATTGATTTGAGGGCAAAGGTACTGAAAACTGATGAATAAAGTGCAGTTTTTCACCAATAATCTGCCATATTTTTAGAAAAATTAGCATTGTAGAGGTAAAAAAAGCGAAATAAAGTAAGTATCTTTGCATCATATTTTTAAAATTCAAAGTTTTTATAGCATGACAATACGCTTATTATCTTAATCATTACGGTTGCCATGTTTATTTGGGGCAAGGTGAGAGCCGACATCGTGGCGCTCACAGCCTTGGCAGCACTCCTGGTTTTCGGAATTCTTACGCCAGCCGAAGCTCTGGCTGGTTTCTCTTCGCCCATCGTCGTCATGATGATCGGCCTCTTCGTGGTGGGTGGAGCCATCATGCAGACCGGTCTCGCCAAGCTGACGGGCAATAAACTGATGGCACTCTCGCGCGGCAACGAAACCATCACCTTCCTGCTTGTGATGCTCGTAACCTCCTTTATCGGAGCCTTCGTGAGCAATACCGGAACGGTGGCCCTCATGATGCCTATCATCATGAGCCTGGCAGCAGGTTCGGGCATGCAGTCATCGCGCTTCCTCATGCCGCTCGCCTTCGCCGGAAGCCTGGGCGGAATGCTCACCCTCATCGGTACACCGCCCAACCTGGTCATCGACGAGGTGCTTACCGAGGCGGGATTCAAGCCGCTCGCCTTCTTCTCCTTCTTCCCCGTGGGCATCATCGTCATCGCCATCGGCATCATCGTGCTCATGCCGCTCAGCAAAATCTTCCTCAGCAGGAAACAGAGCGGAAAGAAGAAGAAAACCAAGTCGCTCGATGACCTGGTGGATGAATACCGCCTGCTCGACAATCTGCATCGCTACATCGTGCCAAGCAACCGAACTTCTGCCGCCAAGGATGAAAACGGCGAGCCGATGAACATCGTGGGAAAGACCCTGAAAGAACTCAGCGTCCAGAAGAAATACGGAGTGAGTATCATCGAAATCAGAAACGAGAAGAAATCGAGACTCGGACTGGTGCAGGACGTAAACCAGAACATGGCGAAGAGCAGCAGTACCATTCAGGTGCACGACATACTATATATAATAGGTGACGAGCAGAAGATGCAGCGCTTTGCCCAGGATTACGGACTGAGGAGGATGAAGGACGTGAAGATTGATTTCTACGACCTGGGACTGACGGAAATCGTTGTGATGCCTACCTCCAACTTCGCCGGTCTGCGCATCGGCGATGCCAACCTGCGCAAGCGATTCGGCATCAACGTACTGGGTGTGAAGCGAGGCGGAGGCTCATCTTCTTCTGAGGGTGGCAGAAGCGGCAACGAATACATCACGGATAATCTGATAGCCGCCAAGCTGCACGTGGGCGACATGCTGCTGGTGCAGGGCGAATGGACCAACCTGACGCATCTTACTGCCGATACTACCAACTGGGTGGTGCTGGATCAGCCGGAGAAGGCTGCCGATAAGGTTCTGCTGGATTACAAGGCGCCTGTGGCAGCTGCCATCATGCTGCTGATGATAGCCATGATGGTGTTCGATTTCATCCCAGTGGCTCCGGTTACGGCGGTCATCATCGCCGGACTGCTCACGGTCTTTGCCGGATGTTTCCGCAACGTGGAGGCTGCCTACAAGACCATCAACTGGGAGAGCATCGTGCTGATAGCTGCCATGATGCCGATGTCAACGGCGCTGGAGAAGACGGGTGCTTCGGCATTGGTATCTCAGGGGCTGGTGGATAGCCTGGGAGCGATGGGCCCTACGGCTCTCCTGGCGGGCATCTACTTCACCACTTCGCTCATGACGATGTTTATCAGCAATACCGCCACGGCGGTTCTCATGGCACCTATTGCCCTGGTGGCAGCCCATCAGGTGGGGGTGAGTCCATACTCCTTCCTCTTTGCGGTGACCCTGGGAGCCAGCATGTGCTTCGCCTCTCCGTTCTCCACTCCGCCTAATGCGCTGGTGATGAAGGCGGGTGGCTACACGTTTATGGATTATGTAAAGGTAGGTTTGCCGTTGCAGATCATCATCGGCGTGGTGATGACCTTCGTCCTGCCGCTGCTGTTTCCTTATTAATGATAAAAATCCCCAATCCGGGGCTCGCAATGGAGCCTTGGGATTGGGGATTCTGCGTATAAAGACTTAACAGAAAATAGAGAGTGGAATGGGAAAATGAAAATTGTAATCCTAAGATGTACGGTTACATATCTACAAAATCTCCACCGCCTTCAGAGCCGGTATCGCCGGTATCGGTCTTGCCGCCCTCTGTATTACCGCCTTGGGTATTACCTCCCTCGGTATTTCCAGGCTGTGAACCGCCGCCAGGGTTATCGCCGTTTCCGGAGCCGCCAGGGTTAGTGCCGCCGCCGTTTGGGTCCTTGTCTGGGTCTTCCACGTCACCGCTGTCGCCCGAGGTAACGTTCTTCACCACCTTGCCGTTTCGGTCGATGCAGGTAATCTGTATAGGAGTTCTCTGCAGCTCATCCTTGATATCCACGTTCGGGGTGAAGATAACTCGGCGTGCGGTGATGAGGCTGCCTGCCACCTCACCCACGGTAGCCACACTCTTGGCGCGCACGCCGAATCGCATGGTTCCCAGACCTGGGATAGCTACGGAGTGGCCTTCGGTTGACCACGCCTTGATTACCTCGCCGGCAGCATCCCAGCACGCCTGCATCACGCCGCGGCTCACGCCACTTCGGAGTGCAGCCTCCTTGATCACCTTGCTCTCCGGGAGCTTGCTGTAAAGCTCGGTACTGAGCACGAAACGATACTTACCTTTCAACTCACCCACCTGGATGAGGGTTTCCTTTGCTTTCAAATTGATAGACATAATTACTTGAAATTTAAATTGTTAATACTCTGTAAACTATAAACTCTAAACTTTTAACTCTAACTCTAAGCTGACTATCGTATGGTGATAGTAGGCACGAAGTGCGAAGAGTCGGCCCTTGTCGAGATATTGTTCTCCTGCTGCTGCCGCTGGTTCTTCCCGATCACGAGTCCCGCGGTACACGAGCTGGTGAGGAAGGTGACGATGGCAGAGCATACGGCCACGATGAGATACTTGATGAATGCTTTCATATTTGGGTTCATACGCTTCTCTTGCCCCCTATTTACTTTCCGTCTTCTTTTTTGAAAGAAGAAAGAGAAGGACTCGTATCAGGGCTTGGAGTCGAGGTTGATAACTTGATGCATTCGGGATTATCTTATCCGGAATATCTCCCAGATGCCTTTTTTCATTTTTCCAACTGGAGAAATATTTTTCTCCAACTAGGAAAGTGATTTTCCAGCGCTTTCTGAATCACGATGCAAAGATACAAAAACAGCCACCATCAGTTGTGCGATGGTGGCTGATGCCGTGCGATGGCGGCACATTTTTACTCTAAACATTAAACATTATCCCGGTTCCCCCAGATACTCCACGATGGCCTTCACCTGTTTAGGCGAGAAGACCTTGCTGGTCTTGCGGTACCCCATATCCAGGAGTTCATTCCATAGCGGGGCGCAGAGATGAATCCAAGCCATCAGATGGTTGACGGCTGTGCGTGGATAACTCTCGGGAAAGTACATCAGGGCAAGTTCCTTCTTGGTGTACGTACGAATGATAAATTCTTCCATATTCATCTTGTTTTAAAAATTGATAAACTCGGTTTTCTCTTTCAGATAATACTCGCTGAAATCCTTGCATCCTGGGGGCAGTTGGTGGTGCACTAGCGAGGGCAGAATCTCCTTGAGTTGCAGGAAGAGGCTTTCGCCCGGCGCATCCCTGTCGGGAAACATGTGCCATTCTATCTTGAGCTGCGAGCCGATTTCCGCCAGCCATTTCTTATCTTCCGGCTTCAATAGCGTGGCAGAAGGAATGGCAATCGCCTTGTGCCCGGCAGATAGCATTGCCCAGCAGTCGCTGCATCCCTCGGTGATGAAGAGCTGTTCGCCCGGCGCCATCCCCTTCACGATAGGCAGATTGTAGATGGAGCATTTTGCACCATAGGGAAAGCGGAATCGGGGAGTTGATTCCCCTTTCTTGTAATCCAGGTTCCTGTTCTGAATCCCAATCAGCTTCCCCTCCGTGCTGAAGTATGGAATCTGCAGCCAGTTCACGCCCTTCTTATCCGTCCAGGAAGTCAATCTGCACCATGCAGCCACTCTCTCATCAATCCTTCTTTCCTCAAAAAGGAATCTCCTAGCCGCCAGGTTGAGCCAGGGATGCTCGAAGAATCTCGCATACCTGCTCGCATCAAAGAAGGAGGATTTTTCCGAAGAAGAACCACCCGAATTATCTTCCGGGGAAGAACCACCGGATGAAGAGTCTCCGGGGGAAGAAGATGAGGAAGAAGCTTCTCTCTTCCTATCCTCCTCCAGTTGAACCTGATGTTCCTCTGCGAGCCATCGGCAAGCCGACAGAAAATCCTTCCCCAGGTATTTCATCACCAGGTCGATGGTGCCTAAGGAATTCCCCATACAGACATAGCATCTGCAATTGTTCTTTCTCGTGTTGAACGAGAGGCTGGCGTGGTGGTCGTCATGAAAGGGGCAGAGCGCCTTGTGGTGCTCCACCTTCATCCCCATCTGTTCCGCAACCTTCTCTATCGGAAGGTCGCGAAGCTTCTGAATCTCATATTTTTCCATTCATCTTTTCTCTTTATAGAATTATGTTTATTTCTTCTCCTTCGCTTCCGGCGTGCCCGTAAGATACTCCTGCGTCTTGGTGTAGAGCCCCGTCTGGTTGCTGTAGGTGATGAATTTTCGGTATACCCATTTGTAGAGTTGGTTTTTCGTACCCTCTTTCGTTTTGCCTAGAGAGATGCGGAGCGCTTCCAGTTGTGCCTCGTTAAATGAATTAGGCAGGTCGTCAAGTAAGTTCTTCGGACCTCTTCGCTGTGCCTCGCTCACTGAGTCGGCATCCTGATTCAATAAATCGGCAAAGAGTTTCGCCTTACTCCACATGTCGTGATACACCAGCCACTCCACCAGCTCGCCCATCGACTTCGTCCAAGTCTGGTTGTTCAGCACCCAGAGCAGGCACCCCGCCTTCCATGCCGACACGATAGAGCGCTTCGAAATGTCCCAAAACACATCGTCGTCTGTCAGGTCGGCAAGCGTAGCCATGTCTTGAGCCAGCTGGTCAGTAAGTTTATTCAGCGGCTTGATGATGAATCTGCCCTTGCAGATGCTGAGCTTCACCAGATATTCGTCGAGTTTTTTATAGAATACCTCGTCATATCTGCCTTGTCTCGGGATTCTTCCATCACGCCCCATTCGCGCCTTATACGAGAACACCATTCGCCCGAAGGTACCATTGAAGAGTTCGTTCTTATAGAATTTTCGGGCAGCATACGGAGTGGATGAGATGGTGAGGTTAGCACGAAGCACAGGATTGCCCGTCACTCCATCGGCTGTAGCTCTTAATGTTCCCGAGCGCTGGCGGTCGTAGATATTGCGCAGCATCTGCGAAATCTGCTTGTGCCCGCCGCACATCCGGTCAGCCATCTCCACCTCAGGCAGATTGAGGTATTGTGTTCTCTCGCCCAGGTTCTCACACCCCATAGCGTTCAGAATAAAGGCGGCATTCGTTACGTCGGCAGGTGGAAACCAGAAACTCACGTCGGGTCTAACAGGCTTTTCCTTGTTGGCCGACTTGGATTTAATCTGTTTTTGCCACTCCACTAGCTTCTCCAATTCCTTTTCGTCGTGTTCTCGGAAGTTTCGGCAGATGGCTTCCACTAAGTTTCCCAATTGACCTTTATTGCAGTCCGAATCGGCAACGAGATTGGCCATCATGCCACATAATTCCTTCCAACTGAGGTCGGGATACTGAAACTCCGTGCCGCTGACCTGCGCTCCAAGAATAGGGAAGAGCATCGGAACAAGGGGTTCGTGCATGTCTTTTGATACCTGAGAGAGCAAAAGTTGCACACATTCGGTGCCTTTTCCCAGTTTTGGCATCTTCGGAGCGGTGCTTTTTGTGATGTCGTATTTCAATTTTGTCTTGTTCATTTTTCGATAATGTGTTGATAATGAGCTTTCTAGAGGAAGTGGGGATTTGGAAAATCTTCCAATTCCAGTTCTTCCAGTTATTTTTTTAAGGGTTTCCTTTCTCTTCTTTCTTTATATAACTATCTATATATTAATTAGTTATAGAATCTATAAGAAGGAGTTTTGTCTTGAAACACCCTTTTTGGAATATTGGAAGAACTGGAATATTGGAAGATTCGGGTTCTTCCTCTAAAAAGCCCTAGATTCTTTGGTTTATCTCTTCAACTGATACTCCACGATGGCATCTTTAGCCATAATTGCCTCAGTGGCGATGGCATCACCGATATTCACACCCTCATCGCAGTAAACCTTCAGGGTGAGCTGGATGGCACCATCCTTGGTCTTCGACACACGACCGTGCGCCAGCTTCTTGATCAGCAGCGACTGCGTCTTGAGCTGCGGCTTCGGAACGAATTCGAAGGAGCCGTCGTTCAACTGCTGTGCAACGCCGAGACGATGGAAGCGGGGCATGCTTCCTACTACAGGCTCATCGGGAGCAAACAGGAAGTAATTGGTATCATCGTAATAAGCCATGCCGCTCTTCTGAGTGTGCTGTCTGTTCATCAACTTGTGGATGTCATTAAAATCCTTTTTCATAACCTTAGTGAATTTAAGAGCAAAGAAAGCGAGAAACGTAGCGCTACCTTACCTCCGGAGATTCCTTCACTCACTCCACTCGGTTAATAATTAAAAACTAATAAAACTGACTGTGAATCAATTCAATTTATACATGTCAGTGAGGAGAATATCCTGGAACACCTGTCCATTATATTCACGTGTAGAAAATCTGAGCGTTACTGCCACAACATCACCTGGTGCCAGTTTGAACATTGCCATGTTTCCGAGCATCGTAGCCACGTATTGGTTCTCAAACTTTCCGCCCATCTCCTGCAGCACGATGTTGCATTTCATGAGCTGTCCGTTCTCACTCTTCTGACTCTGCACAGCGAAGGCCTCGCCCTGCTGCACCACGCGCATCAATTTTGCGTTCATAACAATAAAGAATACGGAGATGATTCAAGATAAGCCAGAACCATTCCGGCTTTTGCCTTGTATCTCCGACGGGTGCAAAAGTAGGAAGAAAAAACATAGCATCAATGCTTTTCAAAAAGGCCTTCTCTGAAGTTCTCTGAAGTTCTCTAAAGTTCTCTAAAGTTCTCTGTTTTTCTCTGATATTCTCTCTACGTATAATCGCATTCTTGGCATAGAGGTACAAAAAAAGCGACCGATACCTGAACAACAATCAAGTATCGGTCGCTTTTAGCAAGCATTACTCATATCAGCAAATACCAGTCTCCATCATCTTCTAATCTTTATGATAGTATTTGCAGAAAGTCTTGTATTCGAATCCCGCCTTTCCCGTCGGCATCCCCATGCGTATCAATTCTTCATGGGCGTTTCTCGTGTTTTGAGGCAGCAGCACCTTACCCTCCTTTTTCAGCTGGTTCAGCCGCATGCAGATTTCCTGCACATCAAATCGCTTCACCAATCGTTCAACTTCGCGATGCACTCTCCATTCTTCCTCCTCTTCGAGAGCAGGGTGCACAAAGCGGAAGAGTTCTTTCTTGGCAGCTTCTTCCTGGTTTGTTGCATCTATGGTCTTGTTTGCTTTTGCTGCTTCTTTCTGAATGTTATTTGGTTCTTCCTGATCAGCCGTATTATTGTTGATGGTTACCTTTTGGTTGTCGTGAATATCAAACATTTTTTCAATATTCACGTTACCATTAAAATCCATTTTTATATCTGCCATAATTTATTTGCCTATATGAACTTGTTCATTGTCGTGAATGTCGTTAAGTTTTTCGAAATTTATTTTAGTTTCGGTCTTAATTCCCAATTTCTCTTTCAGACGATTCACTTCCTCATTGAATGCACAGTTGTATTGTTCGTTGGTACTCATCAAAGGGACTAGGATTCCTTCTATAGTATCACTTGTAAGCCCCATACAATTGTCTACGATTATTCTTACAACTTCCTTTGCCTGCTTCAAGTCTAGATTGTTTTCCTTTATGGAATCCAGTTCTTGCTGCATGAGGTAGACAAGTTGATTCAACTTCTTGCTGTAATCACATGAATCAACGTAGTGGCCTTCCAATTCTTCTTCTTCTTCAGATTGTCTTATTTTGTTGTACAAGGTCTTCCACAGTTCTCCATGTTTTAGCAGTAGTCTGGCCAGCGCATCTTTTAGCGCTGTTGGCTTTTGTTTTTCCTCTTGACCAGTGGTTATCAACATGTAGAATAATACCGCTTCTTCGCACAGTGCCTCTATCTGCGATTTGTCTGCAAACATGCGGCCAATGATGATGTCAGCCCTGCAAAATTTTTCTGTATTTTGCTTTATTTGTAGGGCTTCCATCCATACTTTTATTGGCGAAGGCGCTTGGTGTTGTTCTTCCATGAAGCAAAGAGCTGGGTAAAGCGAACAGAACAACTGGTCGGAGAGGAAAATTTCGAGCATTCTTGATTCCAGATTATTCATACACAAGTTTAATTTTGTTGAGGAATTCTACAATCAGATTAAATTTGGAGTCAAACAAATCATGCGAACTGAGTTCCTTGACAGCAATATCGGCAATTTCCTCAATTACAGGGCTTTCTACTCCAATCTTTCTAACCTGGCTTCCTTTAGGTTTGATAAGGATCGGTTTTCCACTTGCAGCACAAGCCTTGATAGCATTCAGCAGCCAAATGTCAGTAGGGTCAAGATTTACGCTCTCATGGTTCTGTCCCTGGAGATGCAAAGTCGGCTCACTATTAGTACGTTTGGCTAAGTCGGTGAAATATTCACCAACAAGGTCGCTTATTGCAGGAAGATTTGGATAACCAAATGGAAAATCAACATAATCGATACCCTTTAGATTCATACTTGAATTTCTTACCTGCCAAAACTCTGCTGTATGAAATTTGCCGGCTATGTCAAGGGTTAGGCGATTTGAGAGCAACTTTAAACGAAAAGTGTTCTGCAAAATATCAGCAACCATACTAGCTTTAGAGAATGCTACATTGCGTTCGATAGCAATGATCTGACGGTCTTTACGATTGTCAATAATAACTAAACAAGAAGGATGATTGTCTAATTCTGAAACATTGAAGTCTGATTCAAGCTTTGCCTTTTTATTATTTGCAATGCGTATTACATAAATATCGCCTTGGTTGATAAACGAGCGGTATTTAAATTTTTCTCCATTGAATTGATAGTACTTTTCCTGTTCATTTTGCTCACATGCTAAATCATCAAGTACATTACCAAACAATTCCTGCTTTCTGGTAAGTGAATCTTGAACATTGACAGCCTGAAAAACCTCTGCTGGTAGTCCTGCCTGATTCTCCATTACAGGGCGAAACAGGTATTGAAAAATTTGAAATTTTGCCATTTTTATTTCTTCTTTTATTGATTTTACTTTTAGTAAAACAGTATTAGTTAACTCTCTTTCTAATGGATGGGGGATAGAATTATTTTTTATCCCCCATCACTCTTCCGAGAACTGTGTTTCTATAGGTGTTGAAGATGTTAGGCTTCAGCATCATGTAGTTTGGCAAGCTCTCTAGATATTCCAACTCAAACACAAGGCGTGGGTCTCTGTCGTCTGACTCGGGATGAATCTCTGCCTTGCTGCCTATGCGGGCAATGCGGATGAGATACAAATCCTTGACACCCTTGCCTTTGATGTAAGGCATGAAATAGTAGAGCTTGTTCAGCGCCACGGTTGATGGAAAAGACTTGGTCTTACCGGTGTAGTAAATCTTTGTCTGACCACCATCCAGGAAATAATCAGTATTATCTTCCTTGACAAAGCCTACTAACAGACTCTTGTTCATGTCCAAAGTGTAGCTCTTCTTTGGCTTGTTTATTTTCAACTCAGGATTCGTTTCTGAGAATAAGTCAAGATTCAGCTTGGGCTGAGGGTCACGCTTAACATCTATAGGGTGAGTGGAAACTGGTTCCTTCTCATAGATGAAACGGTAAAGACTCTTGCCTATTTGCTGTACGATTCCGCACACCAAAGCATTTCCCATCAGGAAGGCTCTGCGACCATCCGTAACATCAGGGTGCAAGGTATGATTGTCCGGGAACATGTTCAGACGCTCTAACTCAATAGGAATCAGGCGACGGTAGCGGCCGGATGGGGTCTTGATAACATGCTTGAAGCGTGAAGCAGCAGCACCTCCCTCACCGGTTATAATGGTGCGTGAAGGCTTATCCAGGGAATCAGGAAATGCCATTCCACCTTCAGAGAAAAGATACTTGAATCCTTCTTTTGTTGTGCGCTCTATTTTCTTGGCTCCCTTTTCGTATTCCCATCTTGCTACTTCCTCTTCTGGGATGAAGAACTCCTCGGGAACCAGCGACTCATCAACGATATTGCCGCCAAGTGTCATAATTGGACCCTCGTAAACAGCTTCTGCATCAACAGAATATATGCAGCGGTTGCGCATGATGCCGGCATTTCCAAATGGACTGTCCTTGCCGTCTTTATTGAAATTATCTGATACCTCCTTGATGGTTCCGTCTATCTCAAATTCAGAGATGGTTTTATCCTTTGGCTTAAAAGGAAAAGCCTTTGCCAGTACGCCTTCATAAAGCACCCAGTCTTTCAACTCTTGTACTTGCTTTGAAACATGAGAATCCTCATGGTAGCCAACAATGTAGGTACGGCGGCGACGCTGAGGCATTCCGTATTCTGCAGCGTTGATTACTCGCCATTCCACAGTATAGCCTAAATCAGCTAATGAGGCAAGGATGATGGCAAAATCACGTCCACGCTGCTTGGCAGGTGAGCCGAGCAAGCGGTCAACGTTTTCAAAGAAGATGTAATTTGGGCGATTATCTCCCTTTTCGTTGAGTATGCGATAAATCTGCCACCAAAGCACACCCTTCTTTCCCTCAATTCCGCCAGAGCGGCTAAGAGTTGATGCTACAGAATAATCCTGACATGGAAAGCCTCCGACCAGCAGGTCGTGATTAGGAATATCGTTTGTAGGGACCAAATTGATATCCTTGTTACAATGACCTTTGTCGCCAAAACGCGCTCTATAGACGAGCGAAGCATCTTGGTGTTTGGTTGATGGTTCCCATTGATTGTTCCAGATGGTTTCATAGGCATCTGATGCTCCTTCCAAACCGATGCGAAATCCTCCTACACCGGCGAAAAGCTCTACTACCTTTATTGTATTTTTAGACATATTTATATGTATGGAATTTCTTGTAATTTATTAGCAATATATGAACCCTTGAGCCAGAAAAACTGCGGAAGCATTCTGATGCCGTTCACGCTTTCTGTTCTTGTTTTCTCTGTCGAGACATCTGCACCTCCTCGGAAGAATACTTTGTATTCGGAACTCTTTGGAAAGTTTGGCGCTCCCATATAGGAACCGCTATTGTTCATACGTTTGTTTCCCTGTTTGTCATAAACGTATTCCCATTCCAGTTCATTTCTATGAATCAAGTTTCTTGAATCTTCCCAAGTGCGTCGTACTTCATTTTCTATGAAATCTTCATCAAAGGCAAAGCGTTTGAACCCTTCAAAAACGGTTTTGCTAGGGTCATTACTATCATGCTCACAGAAGATAGGGCAGAGGAAACTGTGCTCGCAGAAGTAATCGTACACATCTGAATCTTCAAAGTCAGCATCTCTATCTGCCCATTCCTCAAAGTCGATGTGCTTGAGCTTCATGTCCTCTGTTCTTCCACCTTGGGGTGTAATCGTGATGGTCTTTGCTATGATACCGGCTTTTTGGAAGTCAGAAATCTGATTTAACCTATTGCAATCGGTTCCGAACATGCGGATAACGCATTTAGCTGAAATATCCTTGACTTTAGCTTCAATTCCAAGCATTTCTCTTAGCTCAGGCAGAGTCTTACCCTTATACTTTAATGTAAGTGCATGGCAACGTTCATCCAGCTGGGCGAAACTTGAAAACGATTCTTTCAGTACGATTTCGTTATTCGCTCTGCTTTTGTCAAAATGTCCCCGCACGATGTAATCAACAAAAGTCTGTTTCAATCTGTATCGAGGTTTTTGATAAGAGCCTGTTGCTTTGCGCTTGAATCCTGGTACTAATTCTATCAGCAAGAGATTTGGACGAAGAAGGTGAGTAAAACCAACCAACTGTTCATTACGCTTTTCTTCATCAAGATAATCATGATAAACCTGTTGCAGGTGATTGCTGACAATCTCCCAGTCGTTTCGTAATTTATCTTTTTCTTCTTGCGAGAAAGAATTGTAGCAGTAGTCAACAATAGGGAACTTGGCATAGCCGGAAGCAGGCACAACTTCGTATGATTTATATTCATAGAATATAATTAAAAGCCGTTCTGATTTTTCCCAAAAATGAGAGGTGTTGAAGTCTGTCTGTATCGGAGGCTCAAAGGTAACATGTGTAATACTGATACCTTCCTTTGCACCTAGGTAAACATTATAAGCTTCTCCTTTTTTTCCGCTTACATTCTTCAGGTCTCTCTTGGGTACACGAACTCCAGTGGTCTTAACTTCCGTAAGAACACCATCAATCTCAATATCACATTCCTGTTTGCTGTCTTTCTTATAACCGAAAACAGATTGTTCTATTACGTCTCCAGCGATACCTGTAATCTTTTTACTTTCTAAGGTACGAGCAAACTGGTGGGATTTGTCAACCTCACCTAGAGTCTTGCCCTTTGCTCCTTCGAGAAGGGTATAGACTTGTTCTTTCGTAAACTTTCTATCTTCAGATACTGCCATCAGCTAAGTTTTAAAATTTACCTTTCATGCGTTCCTTACGCATGTTGACCGAAGTCAATCTGCAAAGGTACTAAAACTTTTCAGAAAACTTGGAGTCTGATCACGATCTTTAACTCTAATCTTTAGAAAAATCCTGATCTTTTGGCAGGCGTATTTATCTCATTAATTAAATTAAGGTCTGCATCTGCTTGCGCACCGCCTCATTAGTAATCACAAATCGGGTGTAGCTCTGGTAGGTTCCGTCTATCGTAACCATACCTAAATAGAAGAGTAAACTGAGAATACCATCGGGGGTGTTGATACTGGTGGCTGGGAAAATATCCAATAGATACCCTAAGGCGAATCCCTTGGTCATTATATCTTCTATGATGCTGGAATCGTGGGCAAACTCCTTGGCGTAGCGGATGAGCTGGCGAACAATCTCATGGTCTGTACTTGGGATTACTTCACATGGTTTCTTTGGAATCTCGTAATTGCTTTGAATGTAATTGTCCACAAAGTTGAGTACCATTGCGGGGTTGTAGATGGTAGCCATTCCGCATTCTGAATTATCAAAACAATAATTGCCATACCATGGCTTCATCACTTCTATCAGCTCGTCCACGCTATGGCGGAATGGCAGCACGCTGGCGTAATAAGCCAGCATTTCACGCACTTCCTCCTCTGTGAATCCCACCATCTCGTTGAACTCCGGAGCCAGGGAATAGTTGGTACTGATGTTGAAAACATTGGCTAAATTGTACATGGTTACAGGGGTTACTCCTGTAATGAAAACTCTTGCTATAGAACTTGCTGCGGCACCCTTGATATTATTGAAAAAATGGCGCAAGTGTTCTTCGCCAAGAGTCTGTTCTTGGTGTTGTCCTTCATGTTCCTTGTGGGCAAGAATCTGATTGGTAAAGTGGTCGTATTCGTCGATGAAGAGATAAATCTTCAAGCCTGCTTCAGCACATTTGTCGCATAGAAATCCCAATTGGGCAACGGCATCTTCCTTTTGGTTCATCTCTTCCTTTGTGTGCGGTGGCAAAAGGTGGGCGTATCTGCTGCAGAAGGTATTGAACTTGTTGCTGCAATGGGCGTCAAGTCCTTTTTTGTAATTATCCAATCCTGCTGAAATCATGGCAAAATTCAGGTGAAGGATGAGATAGCTGTTGCGTTCAGGGGTAGGATTCTCTCCGATGTAGAGCTCGCCGAAGAGGCTTTCGAACTTATCCTTCTTGTTGATGTCGTAATAGTTTTCGAGCATGGAGAGGGTAAGGCTCTTGCCGAAACGGCGAGGGCGAATGAAGAAGAAATACTTATTGGCATCTTCGATATCCTCGATGAAGGGAGTCTTATCTACATAGTAGCAATCGCCCTTTATTACATCCTCGAAATTCTGCATTCCGTAAGGGATGCGCTTGCGATAGATTCGCTTTTGTCTTTCAATATTTGCCATAATCGAAACCAACTTTTTGTTTTTATGCCGCAAAGTTAAGATTATTATTTGGAATACGCAAAGTTTTCGGGGCTTTTTCTTGGTGGTTTATCAGAAAATGAGTAGTTTTGTGGGCGTGAATCAAATAGATAATGGATAAGATAATGGATAAGACAACGACTCAAATTACGATGCTCGGAACGGGAAATGCTACGGTTTCCCAGATTTATAATACCTGCTTTCTGCTCCAGACTCCCAGTACCCTGATGCTGGTAGATGCGGGCGGAGGAAATGGAATCCTCTCGCAGCTGAAGAAGGTGAATGTTCAGATTTCTGATATTCATCACCTCTTCGTTACCCATGCGCATACCGACCACGTGCTGGGCGTGATTTTGGTAATCCGCATGGTGGCTCAATGCAAGGGGTACGAGGGATTGCTGCATGTGTATGGAAACGACAAGGTGATGAAGGTGATCAAGACCATTATCGACATGATTCTTGCCAAGAAGCAACTGGCGAAGGTGGCTGAAAGGGTGGTGTTCCATCAGCTGGAAGATGGCGATTGTTTCGAGGTGGGGGATATGAAGCTGGAATGCTTTGATATTCAATCTACTAAGGAGAAGCAGTTCGGATTCCGGGCTGAGTTGCCAGGAACTTCAGAAGATAATGTTTCAGAAGATAAGGCTGCATCCGATTATGCTTCAGAAGATAAGGCTGCATCCGATAAAGCTGCATCTGAAAATCATGCTAAACCTCTGGTCTTGGCGTGCCTGGGCGATGAGCCTTATAATGAGCAGAACCGCCGCTACATTGAGGGGGCGGATTGGATGATGTGCGAGGCGTTCTGCCTTTATGCCGACCGCGATACATTCAAGCCTTACGAGAAATGCCACAGCACGGCGCTTGATGCCGGAAAACTGGCGGAGGAACTGGGGGTGAAGAATCTCATTCTTTATCATACGGAGGAGAAGACGCTGGCTAATCGTAAGGAAAATTATACCCGTGAAGCTGCTGAGAACTTCAAGGGTAGAATCTTCGTTCCGGATGATTTGGAAGTGATTGAGCTATAGGATTCTCTGGATTTCCACTTCCCGCTCTCCGAAATCTATCATGGCGTTGAAGAGACTCACTTTTTCTGCCTTCTTGAGGTCTTCTGGTGTGAGGTCGGCTTCCTCGATGATGCCGGTTTCCAGAAGCTGGGCACGCTTGGTTCCCTGGAGCAGAGGATGCTTGGGGGTGAGCCATTTCTTGCCATCAAAAAGGGCGAGGTTGGTGAAGGAGGTGTCTGTTATGAGGCCGTTTTTTACGATGATGATTTCATCGCAATCGCTCTTCTGGGCTACCAGGGCGTTGAGCGCACTTCGGTCTGTGCGCTTGTAGGTGTAGTCGATGAAATCATCCTCTACCACCTTGAGGGAATGAATCTCCTTCATCTTGTAGGGGGCATACTCGATGGCTTCCACGCCCTGGGCGCCATAAACTACTCGTGCCTTGTAAAGGTTCATTTCTTCTTTGGGAGAAATGAGGGATGAAAGATTTATTTCTTCTGATGCAATGGATGGGAAGAACCTGCGGATGGTTCTCTCCATTCTTGCCTGATGATAGGGCAGGGCCAGGGCCTTGCCGTTCTTGATTTTTATTGTTTCTACAAATTGCTGTTTCATAATTCTACCTCAGTTCGGGATAATAATCTCAGCCTAAAGGCTTTATAATGTTTTTATATAAGGGACACAGTGGCTTGGCAACCATCTATATATCTTGGATGGTTGCTGAGACAA
>NZ_QSIG01000059.1:0-16742 GCF_003468525.1 Prevotella sp. AM34-19LB
AGGGCAAAAGCTTCTCATATTTAAAGCTTTTGCCCTTACAGGGCGACTTTGTTGTTGATATATAGACCCAGGCGTTGCCCTGGGCTAGGAGCTTCTGCCCTTTCAGGGCGTATGGGATGTGGTTTATGACACACCCTCTTTTTTAAATTCATTTCATATTATTTTCTCCTGCCTCTTCCTTCGTTTCTTCCCTGGTTTCCACGTCCGCTGCCACGCTCGTTCTTGTCTCCGCTGTTATAGCGGTTCTTGCGATTGTGGTTGTCGGTATCGAAATTAGGATTGAAACTCTTTTTCTTCTTGTCCTTGAAGAAGCCGGCACCCTGGTCTTTCTGATTGCGTAGCTCGGCTCTGGCTGCGGCTACTGCATCGCGGATATTAGCATTGGCGTTGTTGCTTCTGCCCTGCGGAGTATTATTTCCTCTGCCTTGCTGAGCATGACCGTTTCTTGAAGATTTACCATTCAAAGGACGGCCTTCATTGAGATATTTCTCCTCATCATAGCATCCCACATTGCCATATCCCTTTGGCGCAAAGCGGTCTGCTGCATTTCTGCCACGGCCTTTTCCGCCATTTGGCTCTGCTGTATTTCTGCCGGCACTACGCTTGCCCTTGGCTCCTCTGCCCACGCCTGGATTGTCATAGGTAGAACCAATCGCCTTGTCGTCGAAGTTGGTCTTCTTACCCTTGAAACCTCTGCCATGATTTCCACCGAAGCTCTTCTTGTCGTATAGCTTGTCTATGAGATCCGTTCTGCCGATACGGCGAAGCTCGCTCTCAATGGCACGGCGCTCCTCCGGCTTGTACCAGAAGAAGAACATGCGCTGGGCAAGCTTTTCCTTCTGGGTCTTGGCACTGAATACTGGTTCCAAGGTGTATGGGTCGTATCCCGTGTACCAGGTTTCCGTAGAAATCGTCATTGGGGTAGGAGTGAAGTCCTGTACCTGCTCCAGATGGAAGTCGAGTCCCTTGGTAATTACCGCCAGCTCTGCCATATCCTCTTCATGACAGCCCGGATGCGAACTGATGAAGTATGGAATGATCTGCTGGTTGAGACCTTCTTCCTTGTTGATCTTGTCGAAGATGCGCTTGAACTCGTAGAAGAGATCGAACGATGGTTTGCGCATAAACTTCAATACCTCTGGACTGGTATGTTCCGGTGCTACCTTCAGTCGACCGCTCACGTGCTTGGTGATCAGCTCGCGGGTATATTCCCTTGCCGCCTGGTTCACCTTCTCGTCCTTGCTCTTGTGTAGGAGCAGGTCGTAGCGCACACCACTACCGATGAAGCTCTTCTTGATACCCGGCAGGGCATCTACGGCATGATAGATCTCCAGCAGCTTGCTGTGGTCGGTGTTCAGGTTCGGACAAATCTGAGGGTTCACGCACGATGGGCGCTTGCATACCTCGCACGCCTTCTGGTTTTTGCCGTGCATGCCATACATGTTTGCCGAAGGACCGCCCAGATCGCTCAGATAGCCCTTGAAATCAGGCATCTCGATGATTTTCTTCACCTCTTTCAGAATGCTCTCCTTGCTTCGGCAAACCACGAATTTTCCCTGATGTGCCGAAATGGTACAGAATGAGCAGCCGCCAAAGCAGCCACGATGCAGGTTCACAGAGAACTTGATCATCTCGTATGCCGGAATGGTCTTGCCCTTGTACTTAGGATGAGGCAGACGGGTGTAAGGCAGGTCGAAGGCTGCATCCAGCTCTTCGGTGGTCATCAGCGGGAATGGTGGATTCACCACCACATACTTGCCGTCGGTCTCCTGAATCATGCGCTGGGCATGCATCTTGTTGGCTTCTTCCTCCAGATGGCGCACGTTTTCCGCCTGTCCCTTCTTGTTATGCAGGCATTCCTCGTGGCTATGCAGGATGATGTCATCCTCCTTGAATCCGCCAGGGATGTCCTTCTCCTTGCAGTAGAAAGCCACCTGCGGCATCTCGTGAATCTGGTCCATGGTCTTGCCTCGGCTAATGCATTGGCAAGTTCCACGATGGAGCGTTCGCCCATGCCATAGAGGATGAGGTCGGCACCCGAATCGCAGAGGATGCACTTGCGGAGTTCATCTTTCCAGTAGTCGTAGTGGCTGATGCGGCGCAGTGATGCCTCGATACCGCCCAGTGCCACAGGTACGTCGGGATAGAGCTTCTTCAGTATCTGGGTATAGACGATAGACGGATAGTCGGGACGCATGTCGTGGCGGGAGTCAGGACTGAAGGCATCCTGCTGCGCATACGGCGGTTTGCCGTGTAGCGGTTTA
Organism: Prevotella sp. AM34-19LB; assembly: GCF_003468525.1. Lineage (NCBI taxonomy): Bacteria > Pseudomonadati > Bacteroidota > Bacteroidia > Bacteroidales > Prevotellaceae > Prevotella > Prevotella sp. AM34-19LB. The sequence continues at coordinate 2,265 of NZ_QSIG01000059.1, forward strand.
CCATCGAGTCCATGGCTCCTGGCGAAACACCGAAGAAGAGGCGAGGGCGACCGAGCTTCTTGAAGTCACGGAAGTCGCCATGCCAGTCGGGCTGAGGCACGATGCTACGCGATAGCCGTTAGCCTCCAGGATTCTTCCGAGGATAGCCGGTCCGAAGGATGGATGATCTACGTAGGCATCACCCGAGAAGAGGATGACGTCCAGCTCGTCCCATCCTCTGAGTTCGCACTCCTTCTTGGTTGTTGGGAGAAAATCTGTTAACTTATAATCCATTCAATATACTTTAGTCATTCACTGCATCTGGCTCAGCCTCAGCTGCTTCCTGTGCATCCTTCTTGTCTTTCCAATCTACGTAGAGCAATACGAGGTTGTGGAGGCCGAGTGCCTTCATATTCTGGTTGTAGATTACGTCGAGGCAGAGGTCGAGCAACTCCTTGTCCTTGATGTCGCTGCTCTCCAGAAGAGAACGGACGTTGAATCTTAACTTGTCGAGCACTTCCTCGTCGATGATGCCATTGCTATCTACGAGGTTGCGGAGCAACTGATACTTGTCAATAGTCTCTAAATGCTGGTCGCTCACTTCGATAGAGCGTGTGCCAGACTGGTTTGCTTGAATCTTATACATATTTTATTGATTTTAAATTTATTCTGTTAAGAACTTCAGAATACCCTGCATGATGCTGTAGCGGGTTTTCTCATCGCTGATGCACTCCAATGGGAATCCCATGGTGAAGGTGCGGTAGCTGGTACTCCTGTAGGCAACTGCTGCGCTGGTTCCCGTAAGATAACGCATGGCGCAGAAGGCTGTGCTGCCTATTGGCTTGAGAATCTCCGGATGGGTGGCTGCATAATGCTTGGCATTCAGCGAATGATAGTAGCTGAACTCCTTGCCCAGTCCGCTTACCATAGGCGATGTAGTTACGATACTGTCTCGCTCGGTAATGGTGGAATCTTCCGGATTGACATCCTGCACGATAAACTTGGTGCCGGTAGGCTCATAGTTTACTTTCAGAATGGCGCCCATGAATGATTTCTCCTCTTCATCCTGCATGTCGCTGCCGTTGTAGGAGCCGCTCACAAGCAATTTTCCGCCGTTGAGGGCATAGTACTTGATGCGCTTCTGCATGGTTGGGGTGAAGGTCTTGTAGTACTGGTGGGTATAACCGTCGTAGCGCTCCAGACCATTGATGAGGTCCACTGCCTGATAATCGGTCATCTTCACTCTTCCCGAAAGGATGGCTTCGCTCGAACAGCTGGCGATGCTGTACTTGTTGCCGGAAGCGATAGCCTGGGCATGCTCCACGGTATGGTTGAAGTCATTGCCTGCCACAAACTGTCCTATCATCTCGTTGCCGCTGTATCCCAGTCCGCTGGATGATTCGATACCCATTCTATGGATGTCAAATACCTTCTGCTTGCCGCTCCAGCCCGCCGTCAGACCATAGCTTACGCCTGGGTCCTGGTCGAAGTCGAAGCCCTGGATACTGTCGTTATCTACCACCTGCGGTGAGGCAAGGCGATGGAAATTGTTCACGATCAGAATCTTGTTGGTGGCAGTAGGGTTATAGAGTGCCGAGAGGGTTTCTGATGGGAAGCTCTCGCCACCCTGGTTTACGGCTGCTACCCGGAAGTTGTAGAGCTTGCCTGGCTCCAGCTTCACGTTGTAGATGTTGGAGCGAACCATCGTACCATTGTCGAATCCGCCTTTGCCTTCTGCCTGATAAACGATGTAGCTGGTTGGCTTGGCGGTAGGTTCCGTCTTGTCAAGCTGCGCATTCCAGGTGAGGCTGGCATAGCCCAGTTCATCCACCTCCACACTGAAGTGGTTGGGTGCCAGAGGCTGCACTACATACGGTTCGTCATGGTTGCTGCTCACGAATCTGAGAATGGTCTTGTAGATGGAGCGGGCGATGGTAAACTTGCCCATCGGATCCTGTGCGATGCGCATGTCCGGGAAGCTCTGGTGAGAGAGCATTTCGATGATTGCCGATGGTACTTCCGGCAGTCGGGTCTCCGAATAGTTTCTGTCCCAGAGATAGCGTTTTCCGAATGAACCAAAGGTATTGGTTATATCTTCTACAAGATTATCTCTCAAAGCCTTAGCAAAATCCTTTGAAGCAAATCTTGAAATGCCGCTGTTCAGCATACCATCGTTGAAGTCGGTGGTGCAGATAGCGAGTGCACCCCAGGTGGATTGTCCGTCAGGGTTGTATCCTGCGTCGCTGTGCAGGGCGAGAGAAAGCTCTATCGGCACGCGCTTGCCGTCCATTGCCGGCATATATACGCTGCCGCCTCCCAGCCAGTTGGTCATCATCGAACGGGTGTTGATGTCGTCGGCATAATCGTTCTTTCCCTTTCTTCCGCCATACACGCTATAGGGTGCTCCAGCCCACTGGGCGTAGTATCTTGCTCCTTCCAGGCAGCGTGGCAGTCCGCTTACGAATCCGCCACGTTCTATGTTGCCCATACCGCCTCCGAATCGTACGGCATCGGTGGTTACGACACCTCTGCGTGAAGCGTGATTGGTGCAGACCACACGGTTGAATTCATTGCATCCCTTGTCGAACTCGAAGGTGCCGAGATATACCCATGTGCCGCCACCCATACGCTGGTTGACGGTAAATTCCGTAGCCTGTCCCTTGTGATAGACGATGTATTTGGCATCGGGTACACTCTTGGGCAGTGTCTGGTAGCTTACATAAACGGCATATTTTCCCTCTTTCTGGAAGTTAGGCTGATAGCTTACCAGGCTGTTTTTCTTTCGCTTGGTAGCCTTCGCCTGTCTCACGGTACCCATCTGGAACGGATTTTCTCCATCCTGATAGGAAGCCTGGAGGTTGGCGAATCCCAGGGAGTCGCAGTTCTTCCATTTCTTGCCATTCACGAATTCCTGGTAGGAGATGGAGTGTCTGTCGTCGTTATCCACAACAATCTCCTGCTGCTGCCAGTCGCGTTCACGGGGAGTGAAGACAATGGCGCCGGCATTTTCCAGCATCGGGATGAGGTAAGGCACCACAATGGTCTGGGTAAAGAGGTCTTCCGTGGTACAGAAGAGGTTAGGACGTTGCCATTTCCATCCTCTTTCAGCATCCCAGTATCTTCCGTGCGATGCCCATAGTGAGAGATGCCGGTTCTGCAGTCCGGCAGTCACGAAGTAGGGGCGTGAGGCGTTGAACACCCACGGATCTTCATCGTATTCGATGTTTCCCCATGCATGACTGTTTCCCTCATCGAATGCCTGCAGCATGAATCCGGAAGAGATAAGCAGACTGCTTATCAGCCCATATTTTGTAAATCTCGTTTTTTTCACTTTCTTCTATGATGAGGGTGTGTCATAAGTCACATCCAATACGCCCTGAAAGGGCAGAAGCTCCTAGCCCGTCCTCGGTTGCCATTATCTGGACTTATGACACATCCTCCTTTCTTTTTGCTTGTTAGTCGATATTTCCGATAGAGAATTTCTCAGGTTTCTTTCCCTTGAAATCCTTGAAGTACAGCTTGATTTCCCGCATGTCCTTCTCCACATCACCCGAAGGGATGATCATCTTGGTGCACTGTATCACCTTCTTCTCGTAATCCACGCCGTAGAGTAGGATAGGGATGCCTGCCTTGAGGGCGATGAAATAGAATCCCTTCTTCCATTCCGGGTTGAGCGAGCGGGTACCTTCCGGAGTGATGCAGAGACCGAAACTCTCGCGCTTCTTAGCCTCTTCGGCCAGGTTGTCGGTCATGCTGGTATGCTTGCTTCTCCACACCGGTACGCCACCCATCTTTCTGAAGATAGGACCCAGCGGCCAGAAGAACCATTCCTTCTTCATCAGGAAGTTGCTCTTGATGTTCTCAGCTCTGGAGTAGAGCTGTCCTATCAGGAAGTCCCAGTTGCTGGTGTGTGGTGCAAGACAGATGATGTACTTCTTGGGAAAGTCGATGGTTACTTCCTTCTTCCATCCCATTCGCTTGTATAATATCCACTGACAGATGTCCTTGATCATTTTAATCTGTTATCTATATATTATAGGTATAATGGATGTTCTTCTCCGTTTCTTGGGGCTTATCCCATGTTGGAGATCTGGTCGATAATCTCGCTCACCTGCTTGTTGAAGTCATGAATCAGGTTCTGATAGTATGCTCCCGGCTTTATGCCAGGCTCTGGGTGAGAAACGCGCTTGATGAAGTCGTTATTGACCATTACGATAGATGAAAGGATGCCATCTACGTCCTCCTGAGAAGGTTTTCCATTGTACAAAGACGCTGCTACAGTCTCAGCGAAAAGCTCGCTGGTGATGTAGTTGATAGTGCGTTTTAAATCTCTTTTGTTAGCCATAATTCTTATTTCTAAATTAATAATTGGTTAAAAACATTGGCTCAAAGATAATCATTTTCTTTGGAAAAGCAATAGAAAATCAAAAAAATATCGATATTAACTCATTTTTAGCATTTTTCTTTCCGTATCTCGTAGAAAAACCTTAAATTTGCAGTGTTTTTGAAGTTTCAACTAATTAAATATTAATAAAAGAATTATGGAAAAAAGTGCATTGCAGATTGCAAGAGCTGCTTATCAGCCAAAGTTGCCAAAGGCGCTTCAGGGTCCTGTAAAGGCAGTTGAGGGTGCAGCAACTCAGTCAGTAGGTAACCAGGAAGAAATCAAGGCTCTCTTCCCTAACACATACGGAATGCCTGTTATTACTTTCGAGGCTGGCGAGGCTCAGGAACTCCCTGCTTTCAACGTAGGTGTTATCCTTTCTGGCGGTCAGGCTCCTGGCGGTCACAACGTGATCTCTGGTCTCTTCGACGGTGTGAAGTCTCTCAACCCAGCTAACAAGCTCTATGGCTTCATCCTCGGTCCTGGCGGTCTCGTTGATCACAAGTATATGGAGATTACTCCTGAAGTTATGGACGAGTACCGTAACACTGGTGGTTTCGATATCATCGGTTCTGGCCGTACCAAGCTGGAGAAGGAAGACCAGTTTGAGAAGGGTATCGAGATTCTCCGTGAGCTCGGTATCAAGGCACTCGTTATCATCGGTGGTGACGACTCTAACACCAACGCTTGCGTTCTCGCTGAGTACTATGCTGCCAAGAAGTATGGCGTTCAGGTAATCGGTTGCCCTAAGACTATCGACGGTGACTTGAAGAACGAGCAGATCGAGACTTCTTTCGGTTTCGATACAGCCTGCAAGACATACTCTGAGCTCATCGGTAACATCGAGCGCGACTGTAACTCTGCACGCAAGTACTGGCACTTCATCAAGTTGATGGGTCGTTCTGCTTCTCACATCGCTCTTGAGTGCGCACTCCAGACTCAGCCAAACGTCTGCCTGATTTCTGAGGAGGTAGAGGCTAAGGAGATGTCTCTTGATGATGTTGTAACATACATCGCTACAGCAGTAGCTGACCGTGCTGCTGATGGCAACAACTTCGGTACTGTTCTCATCCCAGAGGGCTTGATCGAGTTCATCCCAGCTATCAAGAAGCTTATCGCAGAGTTGAACGAGGTTCTTACAGATCCTGCAACAGGCGAGAGCCGTGAGTTTGCTGGCGCTGAGGAGCAGATTGCATTCGTTAAGGGTGCTATCGCTAAGGATAACCTCGCTGTATTGGAGTCATTGCCAGCAGACGTAGCTCGCCAGCTTTGCCTCGACCGTGACCCTCACGGAAACGTACAGGTATCTCTCATCGAGACAGAGAAGTTGCTCTCTCGCATGGTAGCTGACAAGTTGGCTGCTTGGAAGAAGGAGGGTAAGTACGTTGGTAAGTTCTCAGCTCAGCACCACTTCTTCGGTTACGAGGGACGTTGCGCAGCTCCTTCTAACTACGATGCTGACTACTGCTACTCACTCGGTTTCAACGCATCTCGCCTCATCGCTAACGGCAAGACTGGTTACATGTCAATCATCAAGAATACAACAGCTCCTGCAGCAGAGTGGATTGCCGGTGGTGTGCCTATCACAATGATGATGAACATCGAGCGTCGTAACGGTGCCAACAAGCCAGTTATCCGCAAGGCTCTCGTAGAGCTCGACGGTGCTCCATTCAAGTTCTTCGCTTCTAAGCGTGAGCAGTGGGCTAAGGAGACATCTTATGTATATCCAGGTCCTATCCAGTACTGGGGTCCATCTGAGGTTTGTGATCAGACCACAAAGACTCTCCAGTTGGAGCAGGCTAAGTAATAAGAAATAATCATATTATTATATGTCAACAAGACGAACGACTTCTTCACAAAAAAAGGGTACTGTGGCGAGAAGGAAGACTTCTTCTCGGCGTGGGGGCTCTGGTGGCAGAAGGCGTTCGTCTTCTGTTTTTCAGCGTTATCCCCGATTGGCATGGTGGATTGGTGGAACGGCGGTAGTAGTGCTGTATGTTTTCCTGTTCTATCATTTCTTCGTAGGCCCTACCGGTTTCAGATGGCGTGCCCTCTATGGCGATGAGGTGTATCCTGAAGGCTACGAGATTCATGGCATTGATATCTCCCATTATCAGGGCAAGATAGACTGGGAGCAGCTCAACAATGCGATGATCAAGGGTTGTCCTGTGCGCTTTGTCATCATCAAGAGTACCGAGGTCCAGCCGCCTGGATGAGAATTTCCGCGAGAACTTCAATCAGGCTCGCGACTATGGATTCATCCGTGGCGTGTATCATTTCTGGAGCAATAAATCTACGGCTCGCGAACAGGCGTATTACTTTCTGGAGCAGGTGCATCTTACGGATGGCGATCTTCCGCCCGTACTCGACATCGAGCATAAGCCTGATGACAAGAGTGTAGAGGATTTTCAGCGCGATGTGCTCACGTGGCTGCATATCGTAGAGGATAGGTATCATGTGAAACCGATCATCTATACCTATTACAAGTTTAAGGAGCAGTATCTCAGCGCACCCGTCTTCGATGACTATCCTTACTGGATAGCGCATTATTATGTAGATAAGGTGCAGTACAAGGGCAAGTGGAAGTTCTGGCAGCATACGGATGCAGGAAAGCTTCCGGGCATCAAGGGCTATGTGGATTTCGATATCTACAACGGCAGCTACTACGATCTGCGCCAGCTTTGCATCGGCAGCAATGACAAGGAAAAGAAATTGTGGGATAATGATGAAGAAGAATAAAGCTTGATTTTTCCAAGGGGGAAAGATCAAGCTTTATTTTTTTTCTGCTGTTTTTATTCTTTATTGTTGGTTTTACGCTCCCAGTACCAGACAGGTCCAGTTGTTATCTACCTGTCTTGTTATCTCGTGCAGTCCCAGCTCATCTGCCTTCTCCAGCAATACAGGCACATCTTCCTCGTAGAAACCGCTCAGAATCAGTGTGCCGCCCATATTCATCACGCTGCGGAAGAGTTTCATGTCTTCCAGCAGGATGTTGCGGTTGATGTTGGCCATCACCACGTCGAAGACACCGCTCACGTGGTTCAGTACACAGCTGTTTCCGAAGAGTACCTCCATGTTATCTACGCCATTCAATACGGCATTGTGCTTGGCATTCTCCACGCTCCATTCGTCGATATCGTAGCCCACCACATCCTTGGCACCGAGCTTCGAGGCGGTGAGTCCCAGAATGCCCGTACCCGTACCGCAGTCTAGTATGCGCTTGGTCTTGATGGGCATCTTCAGCAGTTGTGCGATGATCATACGGGTAGTTTCGTGGTTGCCGGTTCCGAAGGCTAGCTTTGCCTCGATGCCGATCTCGATGATGTCGGGACGATTGCTTGTATCCGGATAAAGTTCCGGATGTTTGGCATCGTAGATCACTACCTGGTCGCCCACAAAGATAGGGTCGAAGCCCTGCTCTTCCCATTCCTGGTTCCAGTCCTTGTCTTCGGCATCCTGGATGTCGTAGGTTATCTGGGTGTCCATGATAGGGAAGTCGGCGATGTAGGCATCCAGCGCCTCCTTGTTGAAGAGGTCTTTCTGCACGTATGCCTCCATACCCGTTTCGGTTTCTTCAAACGATTCGAATCCACCTCGGCAGCACCGTCGGCGAGCAAGTCCTGGCAGGCTTGCATCAAGTCGGCCGATGTCTCGATATTGAATGTCGCTACTAAATATTTCATATCTTTTTTCTATTGATTTTGTCCTAAAAATACTTACGGATGTTCTAAAAAGTTTGAAATCCTTTAAATCTTCTGCAAAATTATAAAAAAATAGGGGAAAACCTACTATTATTTAGGGAAATTCTGTAATTTTGCATCAAAATAAGTGATATTTTTGCATTAAGAACAAAAAGATAGGAGAAATATACAATGAAGAAAATGTATCTTCTTGCAGTCCTGATGGCAGCCGCAATGCCATTCACTTCGATGGCACAGGACGACGACCTCTACTTCAATCCGAAGAAGGAGGCGAAGGAGAAGGCTGAGAGAAAAGCTGCGTTACTGCGTGAGTACAAGGCTCAGCAGGCACGCCGCGACAGTATCTATGCCCTCTTCTGGAGCGGCAGCAACCGGAATGTGGATGAGTACAACCGTGGTGGCAGATTCCTGAGCCATTACGAGAAAGTGGGTACTGATTCACTCGGTAACGATATCATCCAGTTTCATGTAGGCAAGGGGGTGGCGCCCGACAGCATCTACGATGATGCTTACTTCGCACAGAAGTATATCAACGAGGAGGAGGATTTCGGTAACACCCGCAGAATGAGCCGCTGGGATGGCTACTACGATCCTTGGTTCTATGGCTACTATGGCTATGGTCCATACTATTGGCGCTCCCGCATGTGGGGCTGGCACAATCCTTGGCGATACGGCTACTATACGGGCTGGTACGACCCATGGTTTGATCCTTGGTATGATCCATGGTATTATGGCTATGCCGGCTGGTATGGCGGCTGGTACGACCCATGGTATTATGGCTGGGGTGGCTGGTATGGCCCTTGGTATTGGGGTGGTCCGATGATTGGGCATGTAAGCTATGGCGGTTTTGCCGGTGGCAAGCGATATAACAATCCGGGTCGCATCGATGCTTCTCATGGATATGTGTATGGCGGGTCGCAGGGCAATAACAATACCTATACCCGCAGAAGCGGTTCTAACCGCAGCTTCGGTCAGCGCCGTGAGAACAATGGTTTCAACAACAACTCCAACTTCGGAACGCGCAATAATTCCAGCTTCGGCAATAGCGGCAGCTCAGTGGCGGCAGCGTAGGCGGAGGTGGCAGCTTCGGTGGCGGTCGTTCCGGTGGTGGCAGCTTTGGAGGTGGCGGTCGCTCAGGCGGCGGCAGCTTCGGAGGTCGCCGATAAATACGCCCTGAAAGGATTTGCCATTTGCCAGCACGCCCTGAAATACTCAGTTACTGAAGTTTCGTATGTGGTTCAAGTACGGGCTGAAGGCCCAAAAGCTCCTAGCCCAGGGCATCGCCCTGGGTTATAGTGGTTTTTATGAATACGCCCTGAAAGGGCAAAAGCTTTATAAACAATTAAAATTAGAAATAATATGAATCATTTAAAACATATACTTTTTGCCAGTGCCCTCGTGGCTTCCATGAGTGCCGCTGCGCAGGAAACCTATCAGGATACCAAGTTGGCAGCCAGCCAACTCACGGGTACCGCCCGCTATGTAGGTATGGGTGGAGCGATGGAGGCCTTGGGTGCCGATATCTCCACCATCAGTACCAACCCAGCCGGTGTGGGTCTCTTCCGCAAGAATCAGATCAGCCTCACTGCCGGCGTCATCGCCCAGAGCGGTGCAGACAACAGCATTTCCCTTGGCAATTCTACCATAGATATCAAGGGCAAGAAGAGTCATCCAACCTTCGACCAGGTAGGCATCGTCTGGTCAACGAAGATGAGAAACTCCAGTGCGCTCAATCTCGCGTTCAATTATCATAAGAGTACCGATTTCGGACAGCTCCTCAACGCAGCCAATTCTCTCACGAAGGCTTCGCAGAACAAGTTGACTGCAGCCAAGAATGCAGAGGGTGTGGATGGATGGAGTGCCGTAGATGCAAACTTTGGCGGTTACAAGGATAATAGTGGCAAGTATCAGAATGGTCTGCTTAGCCTCACCTCTAATGGCTATTTGTCTTACGCCGAAGCCCAGTCTTATCTCTTCGGACAATATCAGCATGGCTACATCGGCAGCTACGATTTCAACATCAGCGGTTCTATCGGCAATAGAGTATGGCTCGGTCTTACCGTCGGCTTGCATGATGTTCATTACAACAGTAATTCCCTCTATGCAGAGAATCTAGTGGATGGCAACTTCAGCGATTCCTACGAGCAGATCAAGATTACGGGTACTGGATATGACGTGAAGGCTGGTATCATCTTCCGTCCGGTAGAGGAGTCTCCTTTCCGCATCGGTGCCTACGTCAATTCTCCGGTGTTCTATGATCTTTCGCTCAGCGCAGCCCACGATCTGAGTATGTATGGCAAAAATGCACCAGCTACTTTCCAGGATAAGGATGCAGCCGGCAATATCGTCAATGTGCCTTGCTACACATTGGGTGATAAGGGACAGACTGTGGATTATGACTTCCGCTTGAACACTCCTTGGAAGGTGGGTGTCAGCATGGGTCATACCGTGGGCAATTATCTTGCCCTGGGTGCAACCTACGAGTATGCCTGGTACGACCACATGGACAACCGCGTGAAGGATGGCGGTTACTACGATTACTATTGGGGTGATTATTACGAGTCAAGCAGCAGCGATGATGCGATGAATGCAGATACCCGTGCCAACCTGAAGGGTGTAAGTACATTGAAGGTGGGAGCTGAAATCAAGCCAACCTCTATGCTTTCTCTCCGTTTCGGTTACAACTATGTATCACCGATGTTCAGAGAGAATGCCTATCGTGATCAGTCGATTGGCAGCAATGGTGTAGATATCGCTACTTCTACCGATTATACCAACTGGAAGGCGATGAATCGCTTTACCTGCGGTGTGGGTTTTAACTACGAGAACTTGAATATTGATGTAGCTTATCAGTATGCTACCCAGAAGGGTGATTTCTATCCGTTTATGAGCTATGTGAATAAGGATGATGCTACATTGGACAATCTCCCTACTTCATGCAAGGTAGATAACAATCGCCATCAGCTCCTGCTTACGGTAGGTTACAAGTTTTAATTAGGCCGAAGGTTTAAAGAATGCAAAAAACAGAGCTTTCTTCGTTTTTTTTAGTAAAAAAAGGCTAGAAAATTTGGTCGTTTCGCAGAAAAGTTCTATCTTTGCAGATATAAAAAGAAGAATTTAAGTAAATACATAGATAAATGGAAAATCTCCCTAAAGTGATAGGGGATAAAGATATTAGTTTTTTTAGTGGTTAATTTAGTTTTAGTAAGTATGTGGTAGGATCTGTTGTGAAACAGATCCTATTTTTTTTGCCTGAAATAATGCCATTAAAGAGGGTGCGTCATGGACTTATGACACACTCTCTGTAATAGATAAAATCTTCTCAAAAACTAATCACATGCAGATTTCGTTCTGCTTTCTTGCAGCTTACACGCAGCTTGAAACACCAAGCGAAGTGGCTATTGCGGTGAGAATGCTAATCGCAATCTGAATCACCATTTTCCAAGTATCCTTCTTCATAGACTTCTACTTTTTAGAGACTTACGTTGTCGTCGCCACCGCCTTCACCGCCGGTATTGCCGCCGCTGGTACCCTGGTCACCAGTGGTTCCGCTACCGCCAGCTCCCTGCGTTCCACTGCCGCCAGCATTGCTGCCGCCGCCCTGGGCTCCACCGCCAGTGGTTCCGTCTCCGTCGCCGCCTCCGTCAGGAGTTTCTGGAACGTTGAGGTCCACGCTGGTCTTGCCCTCCCTGATTGCCTTGATCACGGCTGCCTGAGCGCTGCGGCTAGCCACGAGGTTGAATTCTGCGTCGTCGAGCAGGTTCTTGAACTGCTGACCAGGCTCCCACTGAACCTTCACGTTGGTGATGTTCTGCGCCGTAAACTTGTCGGCAGTCTCTGCACCCTTGGAGGCGAGCAGGATAGAGAAGTCGCCCAGATCGCCCAGTCGGATCTTCTTGCCTTCGAGCAGCATCTCTCTCATGCAGTCCACTGCCATGTAGAGGATGGCGCTGATGTCAGCTCTGGAATACACGCTGCCGTGAGAAGTGATGTGCTTGGCAAACTTCTCGATGGTCATCACATCGGTGTACTGCGAGATGGCGAACGCATTCTGCTTCTCGGTCTTCACCAGGTCGGTGTCCTTTTTGTCCGGCTCCTTGCCGTCCTTCTTAGCCTGGTTGATACGTGACTTTGCCTGGTTGATCTCAAGGAGATTTGCGTTCACGCTGCGCATTACGATACTGTAGTTAATCATACTCTGTACTGTTTTTAAAAGTTCTTAGAAATCACAACTGCCCGGAAAGCCCTCGTTTCTGCCCCGATTCTGGGTCTTCATAGATGACCGGCGCCTGCCATCATTTAAGCCCCGCCCCGGTCTTCATAGATGACCGGTTTTCGGCACGATAGGCTGTTCCTTCGATTGCTGGTGCAAAGATACGAAGAATTTCTGTATCTACCAAATTTTGGCATGTGATAAGGGTCGATTTTCAGCAAAACACTTACGATTTGAAACTTCGTTAAAAAACGGACTCTATTTCTTATGGGGCGCATCTCTATGTTTTTGCGGTATCGAAAACTATGTTTTGCGGTATAAATCAGCATATTACGAAGTAATACCCGATTATAGGAAAACGTATTCAGTATTCAGTATTCAGTTTTTTTCGCCCTTGTTACCATCCTCTGTATAGATAGTATATTATATATATATAAATATATATATATATAATATAAAATAACTACTTATAATTTGTAACCACAGAAAGGGTAATTATCCCGAAAAAAACTGAATACTGAATACTGAACACCCTTTTAGGCACTAATTAGTTTACTCCGCAAGGGGTATTCCATTCGGGATGTGGCAAAAGTTAAGTGGAAGGGGCGTGAGTACGGTGCAACGAGTTAAGCGATTAAAAATACACAATCATAGCAATAAAACTATTAATTTTACGTTCTTTTCAAAGAAAGGGGTTGTGCAATAGTGGCATAAAGGCTAAAAGCACTACCTTTGAATGCAATAATAAGTAACAACACGTTTAAGGTCACAATTTGTGATCTCAAAAATAAAGATAGAAATATGGCAGACATAACGGAAAAGACAGGAAATGGCGAACTGGTCACAAATCGTGACCAGTTGGTTGGTGTTGACAATATAGAGCCTCTAATAAAAATCATTAGAGGACAACAAGTTATGCTTGACCGTGACCTTGCCACACTTTATGGCGTTGAAACAAAGCGTCTTAATGAGCAAGTAAAACGTAATATTAAACGATTTCCAGAAGATTTCATGTTTCAATTGACCAAGGACGAATGTTTAAGGTCGCAAATTGCGACCTTAACCGAGGATCCGACAAGCGTATAGAAGATATGCACCGATTGAGGTTGAAACATTCCGTTTGTCACATGACCGCTTCATTTGTATAGATGATGATGTATATCACATAGGTGCATCCTTTAAGGACTTGGGCAAAAAGTGGTTTGGCTTCTCCAAGATGGAGATACTTACACCAGATGAATTGGTGGAAAGGATCAATAGAGAGTAATCAATACGCAATATTTCAAGAATATAAATATTAAAAATTACGAATTATGAAAAAAATACCATCTATAATGATTGTAGTTTGGGGAATAGCGGTATTATGTACACTATTCTTGAGTTCATGCAAGCGACCAGAGGTCTTAGACAATAGTACTCTTGTAAATAGCGCAAGAAACGTGGCTTTGACCTTTGGTCCTGCGTATGTTCCATATTTTAAAGAGGCTAACGTATCGGATGTTCAAGTTTTCAAAAAGAAGGATTACGGAGGAGACAGCCGCCCTCAAATAAGAAAACAGATAGGAAGAAAGTTCTATACTGTAACTTTTACATATGATAGTACTGCCGTTAAATTTGATTTTGGATTTGCAGCAAGAGTCAGAATATGGAAAGATACAGGGGAACCATTAGATGTTATATTTGGTAATGGTTGGGGAAGAAATTTTTTCTTTTTAAGTTTTAAGGAACAAACAGATCATTCTGCAAATGACTATGAGAAAGTGGCTTCTGACTCTATTGTTAAAGTACCATTGCAAACAGTACATGAACTAGAGAACATTTGGAATTCCAATGCTGACAACAAACAAGACAGCCTATCAACGAGAGACTTTTCATCCCATGGCTTTGTGGAAGACAAGGAGTAGTTGAATGTTTTTCTGTAAATTTTGAAAAGAGTTGTTTGACAAGCAAACGTATGCAATTTGCAGAATTTAGCACTATTGCCAAATCATTACCTCAATTGAGGTAAAACACTCATAAATCGCTCATTTTAAGCTATTCTGAATATTTGGGCAGAATTTTTATAAAAAAACTACCCATGTACCCTAAAACAGGGGGAGGCCGTCCGAAAACTTAATTAGGGAAGCAAACAACTGAATTGGGCATTTTTCTTTTGCTCTTTATAGTTAATTAACCTCGTATCTTCTTGATTCTCAATTATT